>CAYWUR010000175.1:0-4781 GCA_964460745.1 uncultured Desulfobulbia bacterium
AAAAACAACCTTTTATGGAAATAGCGGCGGATGAGGAAACGGAATTTTTTCCGCAACGCGGCCCGCCGCCCGCAAGCCTTACGGTCGGCGACCAACTCGGCCAGCCACGGATAGATTGCAAAATGATGTTCTTTTACCAGAAAAAACGACTGGTAGAGATAGGCCGCGCCCTGGTGGAGGATAAATTTATCGTCACTCAGATAGTTCCAGCCCTGTTGCAGCATATGCAAAACGAGTTTAGTCTTGCCGCTGCCTCTATGGCCTGCCAGCAACACGGCGTCGCCCCCCCTTTCGACCACGGCGCCGTGGCACAGGAGCCGGTTTTCGCCGGCCAGAAAAAATCGTATACAGAAAAGCAGAACGCCGTGCAGCCGCCGGCCGATTTTCTCGCGCGGCATGTATAAAATCTTAATGGACTTCGCAAAAACAACGACAATATCGGGCTGCCCCCTGTAAAAGAACATCACCGCTCTTTCGCCATGCCGGGAAAAAATCCAGAAGCCATACAGATCGTCCATCTGGTGCGCGGCCGGCGAAACCGGCGGCTGCTCCCGCAGTTCCGCCAGGATGATATCAGCGCCTTGCGGCTCGGCCGGTAAATCCCCGGCAAAGTGTCCCAACTGGTCGAGCAGGAATTCTCTGGCCCGCATTGGCAGATGCGGCGCCCAGACGGTTACAAACGAATGAATTTTCAGATAAAGAGAAGTTGATCGCGTCATGATTTACGCCGGAGACTGAAAGACAATATATTTTTTTTGCTCACAAAAACTATCAGGCCAAAATGAATAGCCCAAAAAAGCGGCAACTGCACAAACAGGGCTATAAACGAATTTGCCGTAATCAGGCCGACAAATCGATTCAGGCCGAAAATCGCGGCAACCATCACCGGGAAAGGGATGGATAAACACAGAAGGTTTAAGCGCAGCCCGGCCGGCCGCGCCGCGCTTTTTTTTATGACAAACACGAACAGCACAACAGCCAGCACAAAAAATGAAACGCCGCTGGCCGCGGCAACGCCGCCGATACCGAAGCCCGCTTTAACCAATGTTATACTCAAAACAAGATTGATTACCACGGCCAGGCACATCACCGAGGCGGCCTGTAGTTGCCAGTTATACGCCACGACGATTCCCCGGCCGGGATAGGACATTGCCAGGAAATAAGCGCCGAACACCATAATCTGGGCGGGACGTATGCCTGTCACATAATGTGGCAGCAGCGTGGCAATGAAAACCGGCAGGCAGAAGATAACCGGCCCGAGCAATAAAGGCATGAGATAGGCCGTGTTCAGGCTGGGCTTCAAAAAGTATTCCACAAAATTCGTTTCAGCCGTGGCGGAGCTCAGGCTCTGCATAAGTTTCGGTTCAATAACCTCCCTGGAAACGCCGGGGATGTTCATCAGGGAACCAAGAATCATGGTTGAAATACCGTAATAGCCAAGCTGCTTGTTCCCCAGAAAAAAGGAGACCACCAGTTTATCGACGGTTCGCAGCACTACCCCGATAATATCGAAAAAGACGATAGGCAGGCCATTCCTGATGCTCCCGTTAAAGAGCTTTAGTTGAAACCCCGCCGGGGGGAGTGTCGCGATATTCCGCCGTTGCAGATAATAAATAACCGCCAGCAGAGACAGCAGCACGCTGCCGAGCGCACCGTATATTCCCCAGAGATAGATCAAGACAAGACTGCAAACGCAAGTAACCGAGGCCTTGAGGTAATTTGCCGCGCTGATCCGCCTGAAATCCTGCAACCCCTTTAACAGGCTGACATAATATTCATAATATCCCGTGAAAATAACAATTATGCAGGTAAAAAACAGGCCGAGCCTGACCTCGAGGCGCAAGCCGGGCTTGCAGGCGAAGAGTATAAAAAAAAGAACGAATATGAGATTCAGATAAAGCGAACCATAGAACACCGCGCCCTGTAGCTCATTAATTCTCCGGGAATCATGCCGCGCCTCCAGATAGGGAATCTGATACCGCATCGACGACCGTGAACCGAGATGCGTATATGAGGCATAGGTAATAATTACATTCAGCAGATTCCAGAGGCCGTAAAGCTCAGGCCTCAAGAGTTTCGGCCTTAGAAAGGCGGTAATCAGGCCGAGCGCCTGCCGATAAAAATTGCTGAGCGAATAGCGGCTGATGCTTTTAATAACCGAATCCTTACCGTCTTTCATTTCCGCCGCTCCATAAAAAACCGAGGAATTCTCAAATTATCGACCAAAGCCGCCGAGCGGCCCGGCGCCCGCCCTGGCCGCGCCGGAAAAAATTAATCAGCAGAACACCGGCGCCGAAACCGCCGACGTGCGCCCACCAGGCAATGCCGCCCCCGCTTAAAGAGGCGGAGCTAAGGAAAATCGAGCCTTGCAAAAACTGCATCAAAAACCAAAGCCCCAGGAAAACATAGGCCGGAATCTCAAATAGATAGAAAAGGATAAAGACAGGAACAAGGGTAAGAATTCTGGCGTGCGGATAAACAAGGAAATAAGCGCCCAATACTCCGGCTATGGCGCCGCTTGCCCCCAGCATCGGAGTCTGCGAGGTCGCCGCAAACGCCCCCTGGACGAACACGGAGGCCAGGCCGCACAACAAATAAAAAACAAGATAACGGCCATGGCCCATGCAATCCTCCACGTTGTCGCCGAAAATCCAGAGCATCCACATGTTGGAAAGAAGATGCAGAAGATTTGCATGCATGAACATGGAGGTGAAGATCGGCACAAACCGCCCCATATTCAGCAAATTTTCCGCCTGTTGCGTTATAAAACGGGCAGGAATAAAGCCGAATTCCAGGATGAACCGATCAAGTCCCCGGCCGAGGCTGTATTCATACCCGAAAAAGACGACATTAACGGCGATCAGACCGACATTAACCAGCGGCAGATGCCGGGCCGGAATGTTATCTTTCAGGGGGAACATGCTCCTCCTTCATGCAATGCGGCGTTATCGGCTGCTCATTGATCCAGGGAGTAGTTAACAAGCACGACTTCGTCTTTGTCGGATTTCTCCTCCAACAGAACATGGATATGTTGATCACCCTCAACCTTTATCTCCATGCCGGTATAATCCGGTTGAATAGGCAGCTCACGCCCACCCCGATCCACGAGTACGGCCAGCTGAATTGAATTGGGGCGGCCGAAATCCATTAACGCATCCATTGCCGCCCTAATAGTACGACCGGTAAAGATTACATCATCTACCAGAATAATGGTTTTCCCCTCAATCGAAAAATTCACATCGGTTTTTTTGACTATGGGATTTTGAGTGGCCAGACTCCAATCATCCCGATACAGTGTAATATCCAGGCTGCCGGCCGGCAGAGTCTTCTTTTCCCTGGTCTGAATGGCCTTATGGATACGTTCCGCCAGAAAGACCCCGCCCGTATGTATCCCGATTATGGCAAGATTATCCGGCTGCTGATTTTTTTCCAGAATCTGCAGGGCAATCCGCGACACAGCCCTTTCAATGTCCCGACCGGTCATGATAACTTTTTTCTTTGTCAACACTTAATGTTACCTCCAAAAATAATCAACACCCTTCTCATTCACCAGATTAATCGCCTCCGGATATGCCTGACATTCGGCGGTAAAGACCCTGGCGGCAATATCATCCGGTGTGTCGGTATCCGATACCGGCACACATTTCTGCACCACAATGGGGCCTTCATCGTATATCTCATTGGCAAAATGCACGGTACAGCCGCTCACTTTGACACCGCGCCGATATACGGCCTGGTGAACCTTCATGCCGTAGAATCCTTTCCCGCAGAACGCGGGGACCAGAGAAGGATGAATATTGAGAACCGATCGTTGCAGATTAACAGGCGGCGCATAAAGCCGGAGATAACCGGCCAGACAGACGAGATCTATATCATAATCCCGCATGACGGCATGAACCGCGTCATTATCACCGGCAAAAAAAGCCGGATAGCCGTATCCGTCCGCCTTGGCCAGCCCCAAGGCATCGGCGACATTGGATATTACAACTTCAATCCGGGCGGCCATCGTACCGGCAATAATCTTCGCATGGAAATTGTCCAATGTCCGGCCGCTGCCGGAAAGAAGCACAGCCAGTTTTAACATTACTCTCCTCCGGCAAAATATGGGTCCGCGGCAGGATCAATTTTGGCAAGCCATGCGGAAATTGTCGAATCGTATTTGGCTGTCAGGGTAAAAACTTTGACGGCCAGGCGAAAACGCGTTTTCAGGGTGGTATTGCCGTTTTCCTTAATTTCATTCAAAATCAGCGGGTAATCGGCCGGGTCGACAATAACGGTCACATCATGAAAATTTTTGGCCGAAGCCCTCAGGATGGTGGGTCCGCCTATATCTATATTCTCTATCGCGGTCGCCAATGAGCAGTCGGGATCCTGCACCGTTTTTTCAAAGGCGTACAGATTTACCGCCACCAGGTCTATAGGTTTAAGACCATGCCGGGCCATTTGTTCTTGGTGGGCGGCATCATCCCGTTTGGCAAGAATACCGCCGTGAATCAAGGGATGAAGCGTCTTGACCCTGCCATCCAGCATTTCGGGAAAACCGGTAAACTCCGCAACATCCTTTACCGCTATGCCGTGTTCGCGTAATTTTTTCGCCGTGCCGCCGGTTGAAAGAATTTCAACGCCTAACTTCTGAAGGTGGCCGGCAAAGCCCTCAATCCCGGCCTTGTCGGTCAAACTGATCAAGGCCCTCTCAATTTTCCGCATAACTATTTCTCCTTTCTTGTTAACTATTCAGCAAAGGCAACAAATTATCCTAAACTCGTAGCCGTAACTGTTCA
>CAYWUR010000176.1:0-4771 GCA_964460745.1 uncultured Desulfobulbia bacterium
CGTCTTCAACGGCTTTGAAAGCGGCACGGACGGCAATCTCGGTCTTGCCGTAGCCGACATCGCCGCAGATCAATCGGTCCATGGGCTGGTCGGATGTCATATCCGCGAGGACAGCGTTTATCGCCTTGTCCTGGTCCGGTGTTTCATCAAAGGGAAATGATTCTTCCAATTCCTGAAACAGGCTGCCGGGCCTGGCAAAGGCGTGTCCCTTTCGCAGTTGACGCCGCGCATAAAGCTGAAGCAGATCCTGGGCCACCTTCCAGACTGCGTCCTTGACCTTTTTCTTGGTGGCGAACCAGGACTTGCCGCCAAGTTTATCTATTTTTGGTTTTCTGTCGGTCAATCCCTTGTATTTATTGACGCAATTGATTCGATCCGCCGGCACATACAGCCGGTCGTTGCCCTGATAGCTTATTTGCAGATAATCGTTTGCCGTCCCGCCTAAATCCAAATTGACCAGGCCCTCATATGTGCCCAGGCCGTGCATGTTGTGGACGACGATGTCGCCATGCCGCAATTCATCGAAACTGAAAGGCTCGCCGGCCGGTCGGGGGGCGCGGCTTTTCCCCCGGCCCTTTTTGCCGACGCCAAGGCGCCGTTCGCCGAACAATTCGCTTTCTGATAAGACATGGAGGCTTGGGGCGGCAGCTTTGTCGGGTGCGAGATCAAAGCCTTGGGAAAGGGGGTGATCGTATAAAAAAACCGTATTGCCGGATAATTCCGCCGGACGGACGGGATGTTCCTTAATAGAAACCTCTATGCCGTGCCGGTTTAAGATTTCGGCCAGATGTCCGGCATGGCGGGCGGAATTACAGGCAAAAAGAACAAGATCGCCCTGCTCCAGCCACGACAGGATATAGCCGGCCAACGGGGTGAGCAGGCCATGCTTTGTCCTTTGCAGGCTGATTTCCTGGTTTATAAGTTTATGATTTCCGCAGGAGAAATTGAAGGCCGAGGTGGTCGCCTCCGGATAATCAAGCAGTTGCACATGGATAAAAGCGGTCAGCGCCCTGTTAAGCTCTTCCGCCGTCAAAAAAGGGACCTCGGGCGGCAGGGCCGGGTCGGCAGCGGCGGTGATCTCCGCATGGTTGGCGGCGATCCTTTCCCAGATAAGGTTTACGGAGCGGCTGATTTCAGGGGGATCTATAATGAAAACTTCTGATTTTTCCGGCAGATAGTCGAGCGGCGTGGCGGTGGTGGAATAAAATAGCGGCAGAAAGAATTCAATGCCGGGAAAACGGCGGCGGCTGCCGATTTGTTCCAGCAGCCGCGCCAGTTCATCGGCTTGCCATCCCAGAGCGGTACCACGGGCGGTTATACGGTCAGTGAGCTCGAGCATTCTCCCGGAATTTTGCGCCGGGAAGATAATGTCCGCGGCCGGCAAAAAGACGATCTCGGACAGATCCTCTATGGATCGTTGGGTGATGGGATCAAAAGAGCGTATCGCTTCAACCGTATCGCCGAAAAAATCAAGGCGGACCGGATTTGGGAAACCGGGCGGGAAAACATCGACAATGCCGCCGCGGACGCTGAATTCGCCGGCCGACTGCACCAGGGCCATGGACTCGTAACCGGCATCCGTCAGTCGTTGTATCAGTTTGTCTCGGTTGGTTTCCTCGCCCCGGATGACAAGTTCGGCCAGGTCGGAAAGAATATTTTTGGGTATTACCCGCCGCAGGAGGGCCTCGCAGGAGGAGATCAGGATATGTGGTTTTTCAGCGGTTAATGTCTCATAAAGAACGGCGATTCGGTTTGCCACCGTGCGCGGGTCCGGCGAGAGCGGCGTATACGGTGGAATGTCATAACCGGGATACAGAAGGACCGGCAATTCCGTGAAGAGGGCGAGATCCTGTTCCAGTAAGCCGGCCTGCCGTTCGGTGGGAACCACGCAGAGGCTGGGGCGGTTGGTCGCCGCCGTACTCCGGGCAATCGCCCAGGCCACGGCGCCGCCTCGCAGGCCGGTGACGTTTACCGACTTTTCGCCGGACCGCAGGGCTGTTATTAATCTGTCCATTGCTCAGCTTATTTGACTCTGCCGGCGCCTCGCTTTGCCATGCCTCAGAAGGCCCCGCCGATGCTGAAGTCCCAGTTGCTCTGCTTCTCGTCGTCGACCGGGTCAATAATGTACCCCCACTCCAGGCGCAGGGGGCCCATCGGGGAAAGCCAGCGAAAACCGCCGCCCACGCTCTTTTTGATGTAATTCATGTCCCATTTGTCGCCATAGACGTTACCGGCGTCAAAGAATATCACGCCTTTCAGGCCGGCTTCCTTGGCCACTGGAAAAATCCACTCGGCATTCATGTACCACATCCGGTCACCGCCGATCCTCTCATTGGAAACAGGGTCCTTGGGACTTAGCCGGCCGTTCTCAAAACCGCGGATTGTATTGAGGCCGCCGAGATAGAACTTTTCGTAGACCGGCAGTTTGCCGCTGGAGTTCTCAAAAATCTGGCCGACAACCCCGCGCAGGTGATAAGTGGTTCCCCAGAACAGGGGGAAAAACCAGCTGGAGGAGGCCTCCAGCTTGGTGAATGCGCTGTCGCCGCCTAACACCGGACCGCCGGCATATTTCATGTTGACGGTATGAAAGGAACCCTTGCCCGGATCATAGGGCCGATCTCGGGTGTCGCGGTTGAGAGCAAGTTTTATGTAACTGGTTATATGAATATCCATCGAGTCCTTGATGGTCGTGGCGGCGCTGTCTTTGACATTGGTAAGGTTGGTATTGTCATAGCCGTAACTGAAGCCGAACTTCCATTCTTCCCAGATGGGATAGCCGAAGCGGAGGGCGCCGCCCTTGGACTCCTTTGTATAGTCGTCATATTCCCGGTTCCAGTTGTAAATATCAAAGCCGGCTAAAAGCTGTGAATCGTTATAATGCGGTTCCGTGAAGCTTAAATTATAATGATTGGTTCTACTGCTCAGGTTTGCCTGCAAGGCCAGGCGCTGGCCCTTGCCCAGAAAGTTGTTCTGGCTGATTTCCCCCATAAGCATGACATTATCCAGGGAACTGTAGCCGGCGCCGAGACTGAAGGTGCCGGTTGGTTTTTCCTTGACCTTGACGGTAACATTCATCAGGCTCTTATCGATATTTGGTTCCGGCGTAATGTTAATCTCCTCGAAATAGCCGAGACGCTGCAGGTGTTGATGGCTGGTGCGTATTGCCTTTGAATTGAAGACGCCTTTTTCCTTGATAGCCATTTCCCGGCGGATCACCTTGTCCCTGGTGCGTGTGTTGCCTTTAATAATTATTCTGTTTATATGGACAAGTTTGCCTTTTTGAAGATTTATGTTGATATCAACCAGTTGGCCTTCAGCATGTTTTTTGACGGCCGGATAAGCGTCGGCAAAGGCATAGCCTTGTTCCGCATAATAATCGGTCAGCCGTAATATATCATCGCGCAGGGTCTTTCTGCTTAGATATTCCCCGCTTCGGGTCGTGATCAGCCCCAGCAGGACACTCCGGGGGGCGATCAATTCGCCGCCGAGGTCCACGATGCCAACTTTGTAACGATCGCCCTCGGCGATATTGAAAGTGATATAAAGCCATTTGCCGTCCTGGACAATTTCCGGCTCTCCGACCACGGCCTCAATATAGCCGTGGTGTTGATAAAAGGCGGTGATTCGGTCGGCATCCTGTTCCAGGATATCACGTTTGAGTATGCCGGTTTCGGTGATCCATGAAAAAAAGCCTTTTTCCGTGGTTTCAATTATTTTTTTAAGTTTTCCGCTTTTAAAGGCCTTGTTGCCGGCGAAGGTTATTTCCTTGATATAGACCTTGTCGCCTTCCGTAATGACGAAGCGGACATCAACCCTTTCGGCCCGCGGATAGCTGAGCTTTGTCGAGACCCGGGTGTTGTAAAAGCCCTTTTCCTTGTAAAGAGCGCGGATGTTGCCGATGGATTCCTTTATTTTTTTAGGGTTGATGATGGTATTGGCCGAAACGGTAACGGTCTCCCGGACGGTTTTCTCTTTAACCTTGTCCGCCCCGACGATCAGTACCTGGCCGATAACCGGCTTTTCCTTGACTTTAAAGGTGATTGTTTTGCCTTTGGCGGTTTCTTCCACATCGATTTCGGCATTGTTGAAGTAGCCCATCTTGTAAATGTTTTTAAGATCGGCCCGCAACAAGCCGGCATCATAACGATCGCCGGCCCGGCTTTTGATCTGGTGCAGAATGGCGCCCCGGTCAATCCGCTCGTTGCCCCGCACCTCGATTTTGGCGATCAGAAAATAACGATCGGCATAGGTTGTGATGTCAGCCACGATTTTTTTTATTGTCTTTTCCAGGTCATCAAGGGAGCGGGCTTCTTGATAAAAAAAGGCAGCCGCGGTTTTATCCCGCATGTCGAATAGCTTGACATCGACGCTTATCCGGCCGCCCAGCACGGTAAGACTGCCGGCCGCCATATACTTGGGGCCGCTTTCCTTGCCGGCAGTGGCCGGTGGCGCAAGTCTTTGCAAATTATCGAACGCCGGCGGCCACGTCCCGTCGTAATGGAGTTTCTCGTTGACCGTGGCGCGGGGTATTATGTGGAGATCTATTGCCGCTGCGTCGCTTGTGGTAACCGCCTCCCGCAGGGCTTTGTCGACCGATGCGGCAATTTGTTCCGCCCCCGTGGGCGCGTTGATTTTAAGCGGCAGAAAAATGATGTTTTGCGGCTGATCAGCCGCTGCTGCGGGCATTGCCGGCGTCACCGCCCAGACCGTCAGCAGAAGGGGGAGGAAAAAAAGAGAGAGTATAGAAGAAAAATTCCGGTACGGTTCTGCG
>CAYWUR010000177.1:0-4766 GCA_964460745.1 uncultured Desulfobulbia bacterium
ATGGGACTCTTTTGTAGACTGGATCTGGACGGCGGCCTCGCAGAAGGAACGGCAATGGCAAAAAATATCACGTGCCGGCCTGCGCATTATCTTCATCGTCTTTCGTGAATTCCAGCAGGACCGCATAACCCTACGGGCCAGTGCGCTTACCTATACCGTGGTCCTGTCGCTGGTACCGACCCTGGCGTTGGGTACCGCTGTTCTGAAAGGGCTGGGAGCCGGTGATCAGATGCGGGTGGCTGCGCATCGTTTCATCGATCAGTTTGACACCTTTGAATCCCAGCCTCAAAAAGCCGACCAACAGGAGAGAACCGATCGGACTCCACCGGTTGCATCGGCAGAAAAGGACAGACAAACGCTTTCCGAAACCGCCGGCGAAAATACCGCCGCCCCCCGGCAGAACATGGGAGGACACCTGCGGACGGCGGTTGACAAAATTTTCGATTATGTCAACCGTACCAATTTTGCAACGCTGGGAGCCTTTGGCATCCTGGGGGTATTAATCGCCACCATTTCCGTGCTGAGTACTATTGAAAAGGCAATGAACACCATTTGGCAGACCGAAAGCGGCCGGCCTCTAGGCCGCAAGATTATGGATTACCTGGCCCTTATGGTTATTCTACCTTTGACACTTAATATTGCCTTAGGCGCCATGGCAACCCTACAGAGCCCGACCCTTCTCGCTCATCTTGCCGCTATTTTACGGCTTCCCTGGTTAAGCGCCTTTCTGTTGAAAACACTGCCCATAATCGCGGTGGTTATGACAATAACAATTCTATACCGTTTTTTGCCCAATACCAGAGTCGCCGTCTTCCCCGCCATCCTGGGAGGCGCGGTCGGTGGTATCGGCTGGCTTTTGGTCGAGGCACTTTATTTCAAGCTGCAAATCGGTGTCGCCCGCTACAATGCAATTTACGGTTCTTTCGCCACGCTGCCCTTATTATTTCTATGGATATACGTCGGCTGGCTGGTTTTCTTGACCGGCGCGGAAGTCGCCTTTGCCGCCCAAAGCTGGCCACGTTATGCCTGGAAAACGATAGAAATGGACCAGATTACCAGGCTTGCCCTGGCCTTTGATATCTTGGCCGCAATACAGGCCGACTTTCACGCCGGAAAAGTCACCGACCGTAACGGTCTGGCCCGACGACTCGGTCAACCGGAAACCTACACGGCAAGCGTGTTGACGGACTTACACAGAACCGGACTGCTCCGGCAGGTTGAAGCGCTTGACCAATATGTGCCGGCGGCGCCGGCGGAAAATATGGATCCCTCGGAAATAATTGATGTGATATACGGCCACGAACCTCCCCCCTCGCCAGGCGGTCATCTGGCCAAAGAGGCTCTTGAAGCGGCAAAGGCAACAATCAGACACAAAAAAAGCTTACAAGGTTATTCTACACCGGAAATAGTTAGTTAGGTTGATGGCCCCGCAAGGCGTAACCGAGGAATCGGTGAACATATTCTATGACAGGAAACGGCTGATACAACCCGAACACCATGGCAAGGAAAACAAGAAGAACAACCATCGGCGAACCGACTGAACTTTGCAGCATTCTCCGCATGCTGATTTCGCAAAGAAAGTGGGATCGACGTCTGAACTTGCATAAGGTCTTTGATTTCTGGGATGAAGTGGTGGGGCGGGAAATCGCCAACCGAGCGCAACCCGTTTTTATACGCGGCAAGGTCCTGTGGGTCACAGTTGTTGATTCTATCTGGATGCAGCAACTACATCTTCAAAAAATTCTGCTGCTCGAAAGGATCAACCGCCGGTCTGGGAAAGAAAGCCTTACCGATATCCGCTTTAAACTCAACACCTCCCCGTCTCGACCGCCGACGCCGGAAAAAATAGTTAAGCCGGACAGCAGGCCGCCTGATAAAAAAAAATTACACAAATTTGAAGACCTGACATCTTTCCTGCGGCAGGATGACACCAGAACCGCTCTTCGCGAATTGTGGATCAAATTCCATTCGACCCCCTGATACGGAAGCTGCCGGTGTGCCGACGAATTTTACGCAAAATGGCTTGAATCAACGACTTATTAGCATTATATCTGTGCTGATAATGTTAAATTGGGTGTAGCTGAACAGTTATGGTTACGAGTTTATGGGAATTTATTGCCCCTACTGAATAATTACAATTGGGTATCCTTGACTTCCGCTCTTTTATCAAACATAAGGCAACGATTTTATGAATGACGCTAACATTCTTGCTCAAATAGGCAACACACCCCTTATTCTAATCAAACGAATATTTCCACCGAAAAATATCAAAATTTATGCAAAGGTGGAATCCTTTAATCCCGGCGGTTCCGTTAAAGACCGTATTGCACTGTCCATGATCGAAGCTGCCGAGCGGAGCGGCAGTCTGACGCCTGACAAAATCGTGCTTGAAGCAACCAGCGGCAACACCGGTATCGGCATGGCCATGGTCTGTGCCGTCAAGGGCTATAAATGTCAATTGATTATGCCTGAATCGGCCAGCATTGAAAGGCGGAAGATTATGAAAGCTTATGGCGCGGAGATCCTGCTCACCCCCGCCAAACGCAGTACGGACGGCGCCATCGAGCAGGCTTATGCCCTGGCCAGAGAATATCCGGACAGATATTTTCTGACGGATCAGTTCAATAATAAGGCCAACTGGCAGATACACTATAAAACCACCGGCCCGGAGATATGGGAACAGACGGAAGGTCGGGTAACGGATGTTGTTGCCACCATGGGAACAACAGGGACGGCCATGGGCCTGAGCATGTATTTTGCCGATCATCACCCGGAAGTTAAAGTCACGGCAATGGAGCCCTTTTACAACCATAAGATCCAGGGACTCAAGAATATGAAGGAGTCCTACAAACCCGGCATCTTTAATAAGGCCCTGCCATATCAGATTATCAGCACCCCCGACGAGGAGGCCTTTAAGATGGCAAGGGCTTTGGCCCGCAAGGAAGGACTGTTCGTCGGCATGAGTTCGGGGGCTGCCATGTGTGCAGCCCTGACCCGCGCCGCCCAGATCGACGAGGGCGGCGTCATTGTGGTGATCCTGCCGGACGGCGGCGAACGATATCTCAGTACGGCCCTATTTACGAGAAAACAGCCGCCGCCCAAATCTCCCAAACTGAAATTTTATAACACAATGACAAAAAGGAAAGAGGTGTTTCAGCCCATTTCCGAAAAAAAAGTCACTTTCTACGCCTGCGGACCTACAGCACATGAGCCCGCCAATCTGTCACATTGCCGCCGATTTATAGTAGCCGATCTGATTACCCGTCACCTATGCAACAAGGGTTATAAGGTTCAATCCTACATGAATTTCACTGACCTGGATGACAATACTATCTCCGGGGCAGAGAAAAGCCACCAAACGATAAAAGATTTTACCGAATCCTATATCCGGCAATTTATGCAGGATATCGAGGCCCTGGGGGTTAAAAAGGCGACCGGTTATCCCCGGGCGTCCGAGCATGTCAACGAAATGATCGATATCACCGACAAACTGACCCAAAAGGGCTTTGCCTATGAAAAACATGGCTCCATTTATTTCGACATCTCGAAATTTGAGCCGTACGGACGACTGTCCGGGGTGGATTTAAGCAAGATTCAGGTCGGTAAGACCGTTGACCTGGATGACTATGAAAAGGAAAGTCCGGTTGATTTCACCCTCCTTAAAAGATCGACCCTGGGCGAACTGAAAAAGGGAATTTTCTATAAAACCGCATGGGGAAATATACGGCCCGGCTGGCATATTGAATGCGCGGCCATGTCCATCCATTATCTGGGCGAAACCATGGATATTCACACAAGCGGCCGGGACCTGATCTTCCCCCATCATGAAAACGAAAATGCCATTGCCCAGGCCCTGACCGGCAAACCTCTGGCCAATTACTGGGTACACAGTGAGTTGCTTCTTGTCGACGGCAAAAAGATGTCTAGTCTTTTGAACAATATCATTACCTTAAAAGATGTGCTTGCCAAAGGCTATACACCCCGCGAAATACGTTTTCTGCTGATGAGTTCCCACTACCGCAAGCCTCTTAATTTCTCTTTCAAAAAACTGGACGCCGCCGTAAAAAGCCTCCGGCGCCTGGACGAATTCTGCCGCAAACTGCTGTGCCTGCCCCCCGGTCTGCCGCACCCGAAAGTCGCGGCCTATCTTTCCGAGATGGAGGAACGATTCTCCCGGGCCGTTGATGATGATCTGAATATGTCCAGGGCCATGGGCGCTATTTTTAATTTTATCAAACTGGTTAACCCCATTCTTGCCGACGGCAGACTGGATCGTGATCAAAAAAAATATATCCTGGAAGCATTTGAAAAGATCAACAAAATCCTTAACTTTCTAAAACTCGAGGAATGTCCGCTGGCGCCGGAAATTGATAAATTAATCAAAGACAGAGAAGAGGCGCGGAAGAAAAAAGACTGGGAAAAGGCCGACGGCGTCCGTGACGAACTGGCCAGGCAAGGCATCAAAATCGTTGACATGGCCAAGGGACCGGTATGGAAGGAGGTAAAAAAAGACTGACCCTGGAACTTTCCTTTCGGAAGCAAAATCAATGCAATTCCTAACGCATTGATTTTGTAAGCAAAGTCTAAACTAGTTTTGGCTTTGCGCTGGAGTAAAAAGCCCTGGTACCCCGGTACCAAAAAACAACCCTCAACCCATCCCCAACGAACCCCAAAAAACTTAATAATATCACTGGTCGGGACGAGAGGATTTGAACCTCCGACCCCAGCGTCCCGAACGCTGTGCTCTACCAGACTGAGCCACGTCC
>CAYWUR010000178.1:0-4764 GCA_964460745.1 uncultured Desulfobulbia bacterium
GTATTTTTTAAAATTATGGCAGACATGCTCAACCTTTGATCTGTCATCATATATTTTTTTAATAAGGCGTATAACATCCTGCGGGGAAGTCATCAGAAAAATATGGTTCATGTCCCGCGGGCTGAAAAGTTCTCTGGATAACAGTTCATCCTTCAGCCAGTTCAGAAGGCCCGCCCACATCTCGCCGAAAAGGACAATAGGTGTCTCGCAAAGGTGTTTTACCTGCACTAATTGCCAGGCGTAAAAAAGTTCAAGCACGGTCCCTATGCCGCCGGGACAGACCACCACGACATCGGATAATGACACAAAGGTGTCCAGCCGCTCGCTGAACCTGTCGAACTCCTGCTTTATATCCAGGTAGGGATTGGCGACCTGCTCAAAGGGCAACCTGATATTCAGACCCAGGGAGTGAGTGCCGGAATTCGCGCTTTTGTGACCCGCATTAGCAGCGAGCATAAGGCCGGGACCGCCACCGGTAACAACATCGAAGCCATTTTCGGCAAGTCCCTTGGCAATCGCAAAGACATCCTGATAAATTACGTCACCCTCCTTAATCCGGGCGGAGCCGAAAACCGCCACCCGATAATGTTCATCGATCATCTTGTTCTTCATTCTCTTTTTCTCCATATTCTCCTCCGGCGCCGGCCATTACCCCGCCGCTGAAAAAAATGCTCCACGACGCAACAGATTCGGTATCCTGTGAGTTACTATTCCTCTTTGATTGCCAATAGAGGCTCCATACAGGCAAGTCTCAGCAGCGGCAATAAGGCGCCGACAAGGCAAACAATAACGCCGACCCCTAAAGCCGTAAGGCCTATAGTAACATTGGCCGCTGAAAATGAGGTGGCCGCCTCAAGCTGGGTCAGCAAATGAAAATTAGATGCCAGTTTTTTAATTAATAGATGGCCGATAATTATCCCGGCGCTGCTGCCCAGCAGACTGATTATCAAGGCCTCGGTCAGAAAAAGCCTGATTATATGCATGCGATTGGCGCCGATGGCCCGCAATATCCCCACCTCTCGGCGTCGTTCATTGGCCAGGGCGGTAAAGGTTGACCAGGCCAGAAGAATTGCCAGTACGGAAGAGATGAGAATGGTGATGGAAAATATACTGATTATATCGCTTAGTTTTTCCCGCACCGAGGACCCAATAGCGCCGCGAGTCATGATCCCGGTTGTCGGGGCTATGGCCTGAATCTCCCCAGCCATATCGTCCAGATCATAGCCGGGCTTTATCTTGATGAAGATTAAAGAAATTTTATCGCGATCAAACTTCCCCAGGGCCGCGGCTGAAACCAGGTCAAGGTCCTGCTGACGAATAAAAATGGCGTGATCCAGACCGGTGCCGCTTTTCTTTAAATGATCCACCACCTTAACCGGCGTGCCGAACAGGGTCGGGGTGTCAATAAGGCCCAAAAACTCCCAGACATAACTGCCCACATAGGCCTCCCCCTTTTTAAGCCGGGGTGGATCATCCATCCAGGAACGCACGATAAAATCGCTGTCCTGGTCAATGGCCACCACCTGTCCTTCCACGATGCTGCAACATCCAGAGGCCAGGGTCTTGAGATATATCTGGCAGGTGGCCGCCGCCACACCCGGCAGATTTTTCACATCATCAAATATCTTTTTGTCCATATAAAAGGTCTTATCCTTGCTCTCCAGGATAAATTCCTCCGCCTTGTCCATGGCCTCAACGGGTACCATGACTATATCCGCGCCAAGGCGTTTATTGGCTGCGTCTAAATCGTCCTTTACCGCCTTATTAAATAACATGGCAAAAACCAACAGCGCCACAAGCAGCCCCACCGCCAGAACCAGAACCAGGTTGCGAAACAGCTTGCGGGAAACGCCCTTTAAAGCAAGACGACCGATGGATATCTTGATTTGTTTCGGCATTTATCGGCTCTCAGAGTTAGATGGATTCGCTATTTATTCAGCTAGATACGGTAAAACGAAAAAAGTCCGTGGATGGAAAAATCATACCATCCACGGACTTTTTTGTCATGCCAACTTAATATGGAAATTATTTAGATCTTCCAGTTGGCGTCTATGCCGCACAATACGGCGTGATCTTCCATGTCTTCCGCATTATGACAGGGCAGGCATACCGAGGTGGCCAGGCCGATAAATTTTTTGGCCTTGACATCATAAAGCTTCAACTGGCCGTCCATAATATAATCTTCCGGTCCCAATTCACCCTTGGGGGCGACCTCAGTCGCACAGCTCGGATTCTTCAGGCTGATCTTGCCGGCATTACCGCGCACCAGGGTCTTGGTCCTGGAAGTGGCAACGACATATTTGCTGTCCGGGGTAAAGATGGCGTCGTGGTTTTCTTCCAGCTTGCCCATCATTTCAATGTCCAAGACCTTTAAGGTTTTAGCATCGATAAGATACATGCGGTCGGCGCCGGAGTTGGCAATGAGTTTGCCGTCCGGTGAAAAGTACTGCCGGAAACTCATGGTCTTGCCGGGCGCGCCGGGGGCGATGCCATGGGCCAGAACCTTAACCTTGCCCTTCACCAGTGCATCGGCGTCCAGCATAAACATATGCAGCTTGCCGACTGGCGGTCCCTGGTCCTTTTCAGCCTCATTAATGGTAATGAGAATTTTCTTCATATCCGGCGAATTAGTACCATGATAGAAGAGATAAGGCTTATGAATATCGGCATCGGTACCTTCCAGGAATATACGGTTGACATGCTTCAGGTCTGATTTTCTGAAGACGTCGATATAGGCCTTATTGGTCATGGTAATGGGCAGAAAGTAATCCTTGGTCTGGGCCGAGGCGCAGTACATATGATGGGTATGGGTGGCCTGTGACGGGATGGGGACGTTAACATCCTGCAATACTTTGCCGGTCAGAAGGTCGGATTTTCCCACATGGGGCATGCCGGTATTAGGATCGATATGATAGGTAGACCAGAACATGACGGTGCGATTCTGTTTGTCAATCCGGGCGTCATGAACGGGATGTGAGTCCTGGTCGCCGATTATTATTCTGTCCAGTTTATGGAGGTGCAAAGGCGACGGTGAACTCGGCTCAATAGTCATCTCCGCCTGCGCAAAATGGCCGCCCATTGCCGCTACATAAAAGGTTGCGGTATAGGCCTCCTTGGCCTGGCATTGACTGCCGAGACCGATCAATCCCAGGGCCACGGCCCCGGCAACTGCACATCTAAACATATTTCTCTTCACAAACTTCATATCTCCCTCCTTTGTGAAATTATTGAGGACCTGTTACCCTCTCTTGTCGGGCATTATATAGCCCGTCTCTCCCTTTTTAAAAAAAAATATTTTTGTAACTATTCAGCAAAGGCAACAAATTACCATAAGCCCGTAACTGTTCAGATGTGCCCCAGATTCGTTCGTTTCGACCTCCGATGCGTACTCCCTGTACGTGAGGAGGGCGAAACGAACGAATCTGGGGTGCAGCTGGATAGTTACTTCAGTTTAAAAACTTACCAAGCAGAGAATCAAGTTGTTCCCTGCTTACACCGCCCAGGACTACGGCAATAATCTTATGCCCTGGATTCAAGATTATGGCCTGCGGCACCAGTTTGACCCGATATTTGTCGGCAATCCGCATCTTGGCATCCCATATCACGGGAAATTTAATCCGCAGATCATCGACAAACTGCCGCAAGTCGCCGGCGTCAGGCGATGTATTGAGATAAACAACATGCAGCCCCTTATCCCTGTACTTATCATAATAATCGTTAAACACCTTGGTATCGGCCCGGCAATACCGACAATTAGGATAGAAGAAACGCAGCACGACAGGCTCATTACGGAAGTCCTCCAAACTGACGGGCCGACCATTAATATCCTTGGCATGAAAGACAGGAGCAGCATCTCCTATCTTAAGCCTGTTTTGCCCTTTATCGGTTCCGCAGCCCGCCGTGAAAAGCAACAGAATAAAAAAGACGGCAAATATTATTCGTTTAATGATAAGTTACCTCGCCTTTACATCTCGCCGGAGGTCACAACCCCCTGGCGCATATATAAGGTGTGCGGCGCATTTTGTGACTTGCCGAGATCCTTGTTATGGGTTACGACCATAAAAGTTATACCATCTTCATTATAACGTTTAAAAAGCGCCAGTATCTCACTCTCGGTCTCTTCATCGAGGTCACCGGTCGGCTCATCAGCCAGGATAATCTCCGGCCTGTTCATAAAGGCCCGAGCAATAGCCACCCGCCGTTGCTGACCGCCGGACAACTGGGCGGGAAAGGACCTGCCCTTATCGGCCAGATCAATCTGTTCCAGGAGTTCATAAGCCAAGGCGGAACAATCCTGCCGGTGGACGCCGAAGCATGAAGGCAGGGCCATATTCTCCAGAACATTCAAGGTGGGAATCAGGCTGGCAAACTGAAAAACAAAGCCGATTGTTTTGTTGCGCATAATTGATAGACTGTGATCCGACTGCTGCCAATTTGAAACATTATTGATCAGCACCTCCCCCTGATCGGGTTTGGTGAGACCGCCGACAAGACTCAGCAAGGTTGTCTTACCGGAGCCGGAATGTCCCAGGACCACAACGAAATCACCACGTTTCACTGAGAATGTAGCGTTATCAACGGCCTTAAACGCCCCATCGTCACCCTTATAGGTCTTGGTCAAATTATTACATTGAATAATCATTTTACTGAAGTTTCCTATAAAAGTACCATGCGGCGGAGAATACGCCGCCGTTCAAATCTCGACCAGCCTTCCATCCCGCATGCTCAACCGGCGCTGGGTCCGCTTGGCAATTTCATTATTGT
>CAYWUR010000179.1:0-4755 GCA_964460745.1 uncultured Desulfobulbia bacterium
CTGAAAGTTACGGTTACGAGTTTAGGGTAATTTGTTGCCTTTGCTGAATAGTTACCTCTAGTTTTAAGCCCGAACTAAATATCTCAACTTTCTGAGTTGTTTAACGGTTTGATTTTGCGTTGTTTATCGATATGGAAGCCAGGGGGGTATGCCTTGAAAAGCTTTTTCTCCTCACTTTTCACTCCTTACCAAAGGGGAATGCCAGCTATAGTCAAGAGTAATTTGTCTATTTATATTAGTATGATACTTCAAGTCAAAAAGTTGAGTAAATATATTATCAAAATATAACGGCTACGTTTTAATGCGGCGCGAAATAATGGAGGATGTTTCAAAGTAATGATTAATGATGATAATTTACTGGTTGAAAAGCATAAAGATATTGCCAGGATCGATCAAGAGAAAAAACGCACCCATGGCTGGTATGTACGGGTGCGTTTTCGCGGCAAGACATATTCTAAATTCTTTTCCGACCGCAAATGCGGGGGCCGGTATTCAAGCCTGCTGTCCGCCTTGGCATGGCGTGATAAGACCGAGGTCAAGCTTGGCAAGCAGAGAACGGATAAGCATGTCGTTACGGTCACTAGCTCAAAAAGCGGAGTGGTTGGCGTACGGCTGAACGAGAAAATGAACAGATATGAGGTTAGTTGGGTGACGGCAACCGGCAAACAGGGAAAAACTTCCGTTTCTATTGCCCGACATGGCAAAAAAGAGGCATTTGCAAAGGCCTGCGAAATCAGGAAGATTAAGGAGGCAGAGCGTCTGTCGGCGCCCTGACGGCATAGTGGGGCTGTTGAGTAAAACGCCTGATAATACGGAAATTAAACTTGACAAAATAGGGTTTTTTTATTTTTATGCACTGTTTCTCCCCTACAGAGCAAGTCGGGAGATAGATTGAATTTTTCCGCCGAAGCGAAGCAGAAAAATAAAATCAGTCCCCTGAAAAGCCGAACTTTTATATTTCGTTGTTCCTGCTTGCGGGGATGGGGGTTGCTATATAACATATAATTCATGGCTTGGAGGAAGGGCATGTATGCAATAATTCGCACCGGTGGCAAACAATATCAGGTATCCTCTGGAGAGCGCCTGCGCGTGGAAAAGCTTGGGGGCAATGTCGGTGATACCATTGAATTGTTTGATGTTTTAATGGTCGCAGATGGCGACGAGATAAAAATAGGACAACCTGTTCTGGAAGGAGCGAAGGTGACGGCCCGGATTATGGCGCAGGACAAGGCGAAGAAGGTTCTGGTCTATAAGAAGAAGCGGCGTAAAGGCTTTGAGGTGAAAAGAGGGCATCGCCAGATGTTTACCGCCTTGGAAATTCAGGAAATATCCGTATAGAGAGAAGGCGCGGAAATTTTTCGGTCGGCATATCATATTCGGTCGGCATATCATATATTGATATGCGGCCTATTAAGCGATGGGGTGATTTGTTATGGCACACAAGAAGGCTGGCGGCAGTTCGCGGAACGGTCGTGATAGCGCAGGTCAGAGACGTGGAGTTAAGATATTCGGTGGTCAGGCGGTCCGGGCCGGTAATATTCTGGTCCGACAGTTGGGCACGAGGATTCACCCGGGACAAAATGTCGGTTTGGGCCGTGATTATACTCTCTATGCCAAAATCGATGGGGTGGTAAGCTACGAGGCCTTCGGCCGGAGCCGCAAAAGAGTAAGCGTGTATCCGCCCGAGTAAGGCCAGTCGCGGCTGATCTGTGGTATGGTAGATTATTCTGTAGATTCAGCAAGTTGTTTAAGTCAATTATTCGTAACTGGTCACACGGGGACATGCATTCAAGATGACCTTGCCGCTCCTATGCCGTAAGTGACCACTGACGATCATTCAGCGTTTTTCCGCACGGATTCAGAAATGTCTTTTATTGATGAGGCCAAGTTCTTTGTAAAGGCTGGTGACGGGGGGAACGGCTGTGTGAGCTTCAGACGGGAAAAATTCGTTCCCAAGGGTGGCCCTGACGGCGGTGACGGCGGTGACGGCGGCGATATGATTATTGAGGCCTCGCGACGGCTTCTTTCGCTAATCGATTTTAAGTATCGTTCTCATTTTCGGGCTGAAAACGGTGCTCATGGACAGGGGAAGAAGAAACATGGCCGTAACGGTAAGGATTATATCCTGCAGGTGCCGGTCGGTTCGTTGTTTAAAGATGCCGATTCAGGAGAAGTCCTGGCAGATCTTTTAAGTGATAAAGATCGATTTACGGCGGTTAAGGGCGGTAAAGGCGGGCACGGTAATTCCCGTTTCGCCACCAGCCGGAACCGCGCGCCGCGCATTGCCGGCAAGGGTGGACCGGGAGATGAACGCTGGCTTCGTATTGAATTGAAACTCCTGGCCGATGTCGGCCTGATAGGTTTGCCCAACGCCGGTAAATCCACATTGCTTTCCAAGCTTACCGCCGCCAATCCGAAGGTGGCGTCTTATCCTTTTACCACCCTTGAACCCCGATTGGGAGTCTTGCAGTTCCCTTATTATGATCCCTGCGTTATTGCCGATATTCCGGGTCTGATCGCCGGCGCTCATCAGGGGGCGGGGCTGGGATATAAATTCCTTCGTCATGTTGAGCGTACCCGGCTGCTTTTACACGTTATTGATGCCTCGGGCGCGGCGGATAAACCTCTTGCCGATTATTATATTTTAGAAAAAGAACTGCGTTGTTTCAATAAAGAGTTACTCGACAGAGATCACATCGTCTTGCTCAATAAGATAGATTTGCTTGAAGACCCTGCCAGACTTGATGAGCTGCGGGAGTCTTTTGCCGGCGCTGGTTTGAAAATAATAGCTGCTTCGGGGCTGACCGGCGAAGGAATTGATAATTTGAAGGACTTTCTGGGAGAGGCTTTGATTGAAAAAAAGGTCGAACTCCCTGAGCCGGCGGACGTTTCGGAAGGCGGCTCTTTGCCGTCTGATTTGGGGAAATCCGATTTATGACCTTTCAGGTTACCAGCGAAGAAGGATTGCGCCAGCGCCGCAATTATCTTGAGGCCGCGAAGCGGGTAGTGGTAAAAGTTGGTAGTGCGGTGTTAACTGCCGATGATGGTTTGAACAGGGTCGTGCTTGAAAATCTGGCGGCGGGCATCTCTTTCTTAAAAGAAAGCGGCCGAGAGGTAATTCTGGTCAGTTCCGGCGCGGTGGCGGCCGGCAAAAAGAGGCGGGGACTCGCAGCCGGCCGGCGGATTTCTCTCAAGGAGAAACAGGCCGCCGCGGCAATAGGCCAGAGCAGCTTGATGCGGGCCTACGAAGATATTTTTGACCGATTGGGCCTGAAGGTGGCCCAGGTCTTACTTACCCATGATGACCTGTCCCACCGAGTCAGATTTTTAAATGTTCGCAACACCATCCTTACTCTGCTCGATTGGAATGTCCTGCCGATCATCAATGAAAATGATACGGTATCCGTGGAGGAATTGCGGTTCGGCGACAACGATACTCTCGGGGCCATGATTACCAATGTGATTGAGGCTGATATGTTTATCTGCCTTTCCGATGTCGATGGGTTATATACCGGCAATCCGCATCTCGATCCGCAGGCCCTGCCGGTGTATACCGTGGCCAGGGTGGATAAACAGGTGGAGCGGATGGCAGGCCACGTTTACGGGGCCCTTGGCTCGGGGGGCATGCTCAGCAAGATTATGGCGGCCAAGATGGTGTCGGCCCGCGGTGGCAGTTCGTTTATCGGACCTGGTTGTGAACCGCTAATTTTGAATAAGCTGTTTGCCGGAGAAATGGTCGGCACCTTTTTTTTGCCCCAGGCGCAAAAGATGCAGAGCCGTAAACACTGGATCGCCTATGTGCTGCGGCCCAAGGGCTTTCTGGTAATTGACGCCGGCGCCTGTCGAGCCTTGGTGACCGGTGGCAAAAGCCTTCTGCCTTCCGGCATTGTCGAGGTCCGCGGCAAGTTCCGGGTCGGTGCGCCCGTGCAATGCCTTGATGAAAATGACGTGCCGATTGCCGCTGGTTTGACGAATTACAGCGCCGCCGGTCTTGAGAAGATTAAAGGGATGAAGACCGACGACATTGAAAAGGTTTTGGGATATAAGGACAGCGATGAGGTGATACATCGCGATAATCTTGTTATTTTGTGATCCGATACATTTACATTTTAAGGAGTTGCTGATGAATATTTCGGAAACTGTAACGGCGATGGCAGCCAGGGCGAAAACGGCGGCCAGGGGATTGGTTTCTCTTACCTCGGCACGGAAGGATAAGGCGTTATTAAGGATGGCGGAGGCGCTTGCCGATATGGCCGTCTATATAAGACAGGAAAATGAAAAGGACCTGGCTGCCGGCCGCGAAAACGGTCTTTCCGCGGCAATGCTGGATCGTTTGACTTTGTCCGATAAGGTGACGGCCTCCATGGTTGCCGGATTAAAGGAGGTCGCCGCTCTGTCTGATCCGGTCGGCGAGATTTCCGAAATGAAACGGCGCCCCAATGGACTGCTGGTCGGCAGGATGCGTATTCCGTTGGGAGTGATCGGCATGATATACGAGTCACGCCCCAATGTTACCGTGGACGCCGCCGCCTTGTGCCTTAAGGCCGGTAACGCGGTGCTGTTGCGGGGCGGTTCCGAGGCCATTCATTCCAATCTGGCGCTGGCCAAGGCCCTGCAGGAGGCGCTGGCTGCCGAGCAGATTGAGCCGGCGGCCGTTGCCGTGGTGCCGATAACGGATCGGCAGGCGGTCAATGTTCTCCTGGAACTGGAAAATTATATTGATCTGATTATCCCGCGTGTCGGTGAAGGCCTGAT
>CAYWUR010000180.1:0-4747 GCA_964460745.1 uncultured Desulfobulbia bacterium
GTTCAACCTGTCGGTAAAACATGGTAATCGCCTGGGCGGCGTTGATCCCCAACCTGGCAAACACCGCCTCGGCCTGATCTTTCAATTCGGGCTGAATCCGCGCCCGAACGGTTGCCGTCTTGCTCATGACATCACCTCCGTTTAAATTGTAGCACAACGGGGCCACAAAAACAAGGAAGAGTGCGAGGGTCATGCTTCCCCCAGGATCTTCTTGACCCTCCGAACTTTTTCCCATTGTTTTTTTTGTCTTGGTTTTACATTCCATTTTCGTTCAGCCTGCCATCTTTCCTTGAAGGCCAACGCCATGGATTTTTGTTGTTCTGGTGCAGCCTGATCTATTTTTCTCCAAATGATCTGAAAAGGATCATTGGCATCATTGACGGCAAAGCGCAACGCCAGTTCTTCCCTGCGGATACAGGCCAGATCGCGTTCAGCCTCGCTCATCTCCCGCCAACATTTTTCCTCGGCCGCCAGCCTGTTTTTTTCCGCTTCGGCCTGTTGTTCCCGCTCAAGACGCAAGGATTCCTCCTTGCGGGTCTGCTCCAGCCTTGCCGCTTCCCGGCGGGCCTGTTCGGCAAGTTCCTGTTGCCGCTTCTGCCGCTGTTCGGCAAGGGCGGTTTCACGCTGCCGGAAAAATCCGCTCAACTGTTCTTTATCCACCCGGGAAAGGCTGGCCCATCCCATGGTCTGCACCCCATGGGTAGCCGCCTTACGACGCTCCGACACCAACCAGATAGTTGAGGCGCCATTCTTAGAAAATTTCGGGGGTCTGAGCGCCGGGGGGCTTATCCTGATATGCCTGTGCCCGGCGACGGTTACGCACTCAGCCCCTGAATGGCGGCCAATGCGTAACGGCAGGGTGTTGTCACCGGCTTCAAGCCGGATGGGCTGCACACTAATCCCGGTAAGCTCCCGATCCTCCCGTTTCTTCTCGGCGCCATAAAAATCCGCAATTGCTTTGGTGAGTTCCTCCAGGGTAATCGGCTTTCTGATGTCCCGAGGCGCGGGAAGCACGGTAATGCTTCCCCAGAATTCAGCGCCCGGTTTTATGACTTCCAGGATCTGATGGAGCGCGGCCGGCTCCTTGTCCGAGGGCTTCTTTTTGACGTCCACGGCATAAAGAATCTTTCGTTTGACTTCGCCGACAGGAACGAAATCGGAAACCTTGACCAGACGGAATGGATCGGTTTCAAAGGTCCCTCCTAAAAGGTTTTTACCTACTCTGATAGATTCTTTGGCGGTTTCCTTGGCGATATATTTCGGTTCAATATTTTGGTAATTTTTTCGTGACTGAGGTGTTGATTTATCTCTGACATTTAAAACCGCCGTACGGATCGCGCCCTTGATCGACGAACCGGGAATGAAAGGCTGATTGTCAGTGGGATTAAAGGCGGTGCGGGCGATCTCGAACTGGTTCATTTCCTTCCGGAACTGCTTTCTGGGCTTTGCAAGCACTTCCGCATGGTGTTCGGCAAATGCCCTGGAAACCTCAACCCTCGTTCCTTCGGCAAACTGCCGGTGGTCGCGCATGAATTTGTAGAGATCCTGGATAGAATCCACCGTGCCCTTGGCGCAGATGGCGGAAAACTTCTCCAGTTCATCACTGGTGAGCCGACCGAGAAAATCGGAGGGATCAAAACTTACCAGTTCGCAGGCATCGGGATCGACGACAAAGCCCGTGGGCTCGTAGACCTCGCCACAGCCGATATGAAGGGGCGCGGACACGGTCAAGGCGAAATAGACGGTGTTGCTGTTCATTGACTTCTCCTTGCGATAGGCAGGCAGAGGGCATATCCCTGTCCCACAGTGCGCTTTTCCGCCAGCGACAGCCCGGTGACTGCCCGGCCGATGTAGGGGGTGTCCGGCTCCTTACCTTGAGCCGGAAAGAAAACAGCGCCCTCGTCAGCCATGACCACCGGATTTTTGAAGGGGTTGCCGGATAGCACCAGCCGGTCGCCATGGCGACCGAAACGAGTAAACGGCACAGAAAACTGCTCGGCAAAGCGATCATGTTCCGGCACGCATGGCGCCAGGATGTAACAGCCCTGGCCGGGACCAGCCAAAGGCCAGTCCAGTTCCTCTATTTTCTCTATGGCAAAACGGCCAAGGCCGGTGGAGGCGTCCCGTCCGAAGCCGAAGAGGCCGATCCGCTCAAGCCCGGCCCGCAAGCTGGCGGGGTCAAGGGCCTCCTCGTCAATGGCTGTAAAAATGACCAGCTTTATTCCCGGTAGATAGTGAAAATTTTCCATGCTGAACGGATCAAAATCCTTGCCCGTGGTCAAAATGAGGCGACTGATGGAGTTGTGCGTTTGACTGGCGGTGACAACCGGCTTCTTCTGGTTTTCATCGACAAATTGCATATTCCGCTTCTCCCGAACAGCAAGTGCGTCGAAGCAGAGGTCAAAGACTTCCCGGTCATTCGCCATGCGGCAATTGACCATACCCAGCCGCAGATCGGCGGAGTCCAGCAGCAGCCACTTTTTCTTTTTTTCTTTTTTGCGCGTCTCAATGCGAATTTTTCTGCTCATGCCCTCTACATAAGAAGCAGGCATGGCAGGCCGGGGCAAACAGTAAATCGTGTTGCCGTTACTCCTTATCTGCGGCCAAGCCGAGGAAAAAACGGCAAAAGGTTTTTCCACATACCGGCCGATCCGGGCGTCAAGGCCGCCCCGCAGCAGATCGGGGTCGTGAACCGCCTGCCAGCAGAAATGGCCGAAGAGGCTGTCGCCCTTGAGGGGTGTGCCAAAAGGGGATTGCGGCGTGATGGTGATAGCATGAGTTTTCACTGGCGTCCCCTTTTACAGAATGGAATCAAAATGTTTCTGCAGCTCGGCGTCGTGAAAGGTGAACCTTACCCGGCCGTAGCCACGGCTACCACTGCCGCCAAGGGCATCGTACTCCAGCAGCTTGAGCCCTTCCAGAAGCAGGAAGATGAAGTCGGGATCGCCATCCATTTCCTTGAGGCTGATGGTGAAATCAAAGGAAAGACCGGCGACGACCCGCTCGGTCATTCTCAAGCTGCCTCCCTGGGCGGTGCCGGAGATACGATCAATAGCCGTTTCAGCCTTAATCTCGGTGAGAGGAAGTTCTTTTCCTCTTGCCCGCCATTCCTCCGTCAAGTTGCAATCTGCAAACGAAGCACGAGCCGGGCCGATTAGCTGCGCATCTTCTCCGTCGGCCCCACTTGTCCCGAAAAGACGAAGTATGTTTTCAGCCTCACTTCTACGCTCGTCAGTAAATTTGGCAAGGTCTTGGAACCGCAATGGTTTTCCTTTGGTCTCAATCATGCATCCACTACGCATTTCCAGCAGGGAGCGGACCTTGCCCTTGATGGAGGAGCCGGGGATGTAGGGCTCTCTGGTGTGGGGATGGGTGACAATCGGATTGTCGGTGCCGCCGATGTGCATCTCGGTTTCGCCGGCCCCGATATGGAGGCCGCTGAGCAGGGTGATCGTTCCGGAAATGGGGCGAATCGTATTCAGTTTCATGGTCTGATTCTCCGGTTAATTTGGTTTGTAGACTTTATAAAAGCCCATGAAAGATTCGAGGAAATTGGTAAATATTTTCAAATCCTCCTTGTCTTTTATCTGATGAATGCCATCCTGCATGAGGTTGACGAATGAATCCGTCACAAGATTGCGCCCTTTGGCATAGGCTGCCTTGGCGATCAGCATGTGCAGCTGGGGCAGGATAAGATTCCAGTCCGCCTCCGGCCGCTGGGCTTGGCTGTTCAGCCGGATGATTTCGTCAAAGAAACGGCGTAGCTGGGTTCCCTTGTTTTTTCTGTTGTCTTCCCTGCCGATGTCCCGTGCCTTCTGGTCGGCAATGGTGGAAAAAAGTAGCGGATCAAGTTCCCGCTTTTTCCTGTCTTTCCATAATTCTATTGCTGGCATTAACTGACCTCCTCTTATCGCTGTTCGTACAATTGACTCCAGAGCGCGATTTTCAGCGCCGAACCATATTCTTCCAGCCAGTTTTTCATAACCACTACTTCTTCCATGGCCTTGTCCCTTTCCCGGCCATTTTTTTTGATGTTGCGCTCTAGGCTGTACCTGAAAAGTGCCGGCCACTTCAGGCATTCCATATCTTCCAGCCGAACGGCGCCTTGCCCTTCTGTAATCTTTCGGGCCTTGCCGGCCATCTCAATGAAGGAATTGAACCGGTAAAACATGACCTTGGAGATGTATTCATCCACCACCCAGCCGGCCATGATTTGCTTCTTGTCGAGCAGTCCGGCAAATTCATCCCACTTTACGGTCTCGCCAAACATGGAGACACTGTTGCGACCATTGTCCTTGGCCTGCTCCAGTGCCTCTTCGGCGGCTTTCGCCAGTCTGTCCACCGGCACATGGGTTTTGTGCAGGGTAATGCCCGCAGAAAAGGTGAGATGTCCGTCGCCATCGTTACCGCTGACGTACCTGCTCCACTCCTCGCGCAACCGGATCGCCAGCGCCGCCATTCTGTTCCATGGCCCGACGAGGAAGATATCGTCACCACCGGCAAATACCGTGTAAACATCCCAAAATTTTTCCTGTGAAGAAAGCAGGTAGGGCAGATAGAGGGAGAAAAACTGATCGAGTCGGCGAGACAGTGTTGCCATGCGGGAGATGGTAAACCGTTCATCCGACATGCCGCAGGACATCAATAAGCCGAGATTGTCCACATCCGCCTTGAGGATACCCAGGGCCTCGGTAAAACGGTTGCTGTAAACCGGGTATTTTTTCGTGAGAGTCACTCCACCGAAACC
>CAYWUR010000181.1:0-4729 GCA_964460745.1 uncultured Desulfobulbia bacterium
TCGATTTTACTAGTTCAGAATTAACAAAGAATACTACACTGCTTGAAAATTAATCAATTATGGTATTGTTTTGCAACCATAAACGGCTGCTTATTTTATCCATCGGCTATACGTTGTAGAGTTGCCACGGTGCTATCAAAAAAATTTATTTTTGATGGACCAGCAAAAGTCCATCGGCATAGACCAATATAAATATTTTATTGATTATTTTTTGCATAATAGATATATTTAGCTTATGGCTTATATTTACAGGAATATTGAACCGGAGCTTTACGAATTTATCAACTCCCCGGCAGAGTACAAAAAAGTGCTGCTGGTGGAAGGGGCGCGGCAAGTTGGCAAGAGTACACTTGTCGAACATGTTATCAGCCGGTTTTCAGTAAAAACAATCGCCGTCAATCTCGAGAAGGATCGACTCTTCAGATTAAAAATCGATGAATGCCGGCAGTTTTCAGAGTTTGAGGATTTATTGCGGATCTCCTTTAACTTTGATCCGGCAGCAGGCGGGATTCTATTTATTGACGAATCCCAGGAAAGTCTGGTGCTCGGGCAATTTGTCCGCTTCATGAAGGAGTCTTGGCCGCGGACAACCTCAATTCTGTCAGGCTCGTCCCTGTCGCGACTGTTTCGGAAAAATGTCCGTTATCCGGTTGGCCGGGTTAAAAGAGTTACGGTATCTCCATTTTCTTTTTATGAGTTTCTCAAAGCCGGGGAGAATGATTTTTTTGCTGAAAAGCTGGAAACATCTTCCCATATATCGACAATTGCCCATCAAAAACTTCTCTCAATCCTGGATAAATACCTGGAAGTCGGCGGACTGCCCGCAGTTGTGCTTGAATTCTTTCAGGACAGGGATTTCAGACTGCTTCGCAGCTCAGTCATTGCCGATTATGAGGAAGATTTTATCCGTCTGTTCGGTGAAGATGATCTGGCGATTGTCAAGGCCTGCTTCAGAAGTGTCGCTAATTTTGTCGGATCTCCATCAAAAAACAGCAGTGTTGTGCCCGCCCCAACAACACCGGTTCACCATAAAATCAATAAAATATTTAATCGACTTGAACAGTGGAAACTGTTGTTCCGCTCTGAACAGCGCGGGATATCACCGGAAAAAAGTCACCGTTACCTGCCGAAGCGTTATCTATTTGATACCGGGATGTTAAGGCATTACCGGGAAGCAGCCGTTCCAGCAATAGGTCTCATTGATTCAATAAGCGCCGAGCAGCGACAACCATTGGGCGGAATTGTCGAAAATCAAATGGCGATAGAACTGGCCCGGAAAACATCAGAGCTGTACGGCTGGAAAAAATCCCCGTCAGGAATGGAAATTGATTTTATTTTACGGCATGGCGACCTCTTTATACCAATAGAGTGTAAGGCGACAACAAGGATAAAAAAAACACACATGAAAGGCACACTTACCTACCTGAAGCTGTATAACCAGAAAAAAGGGGTGGTGGTAAGTCTTTCGCCATACGAGCATATTCACCTTGATGGGGGATTTGAAATCGTTAATATTCCGCTGTACCTGGGTGAAAAGATATGGGATTTGATTTAGGAACCGCCCGGAATTCCCTTACACCTGTGATTCATGCGTTGCAGCTGAATGGTAAATTATTTCATTTACACTGAAATCATTTCGATGTATTAGTTCTTTATGAGTGAAATTATCTGGAAATAAAAATGGTCAAATGAACAGATAAAGGCCTTGCTTATCGAGCAGTTCAAGGCATTTTGGAATTCCGACACCGGCATAGAGAGGTCGGACCCACCTCCTATCAGCCCTATCTGCGCTGGCCTCTAAACTTTCCCTTTCAGTCTATCCTATCATCGTTCCCATCTACCAAAGAGGGAACGATGTCCAACCAAGACCACTCCAGGAAACATCGGAAACGCCCCTGCAGAGTTTGCAGGAAATGGTTCCTCCATGATCCACGTGTCAAAGACCGACAGAAGACATAATGTTCAGACCATAGACGCGCTGATTCGAGACAGAAGGAATGCCTGGAAGGATGAATAGGCAAAACCGTAGGTGTCTCGACGCTTGAATATTCCCAGGTCAACGATCAACCATGCTCCGGACCCGCGCCACGGTCTCCTCCAGGTCAATGGATAAAAGGCGGCGGTCCCGCATGACCAGCCGGCCGTTGATGATCACTGTCGCGACATCGGCGCCGCCGGCCGCATAAACCAGGACATCGTCATTACAAGCGGGAAGGAGATGGGGCTGCTTTAAGGCAATGATGCTGATATCGGCGCATTGCCCCGCCGCCAGGCGGCCGAGACGACCGGTAAAACCAAACGTTCCGGCCCCGCCGCCGGTCGCCATGGTTAAAATCCGGTCGGCGGCAAGCGCAGGCGGCGCGGGATTGCCGACATGCTGAGCCAATCCGCAGATATTCATCTCGGCAAAAAGATCAAGGGCGTTATTACAGGCCGCGCTATCCGTACCCAGGCCCACCGGTATGCCGCGGGCAAGCATCTTCGCAACCGGGGCCACGCCGGCGGCCAGCTTCATGTTGCTGGTCGGACACGTAACAATGCCGGCCCCTGACCGGGCAAGAATATCCAAATCCTGATCATCCACCCAGACACAGTGAACACAGACGGAATCCTTGTCAAGCACACCCAGGGAATCCAGGAGGCCGACAGGCGTGGTTTTGTAACGCTCCCGCACCTGCTTGATTTCATCCCTGGTCTCGGCGACATGAATAAAATAAGGGGCCTTATGCCGCCGGGCTAGTTGTTTGGCCTTCTGCAGCGTGTCCGGCGAACAGGTATAGGGCGAGTGGCAGAAAACAGCCGGAGTTATCAGGTCGCTCTTATGGTCCCATTGTTCAATAAACCGATCAACGACATTAATATTTTCAGCAGGATCCGGGACGCCGGGCGCGGGAAAATCTATTATGCCGTGGGCGACAACCGCGCGCAGGCCGGCATCTCTGAAAGCCGCCGCCGCCGCGGCCTCATAATAATAACCGTCCGCGACCATGGTTGTGCCGGCAAGAATCATCTCCGCCGCCGCCAGTTTGCCGCACCAGTAAACCATCTCCGGGTTGACGTATTTTGCCTCCGCCGGAAATATATGGTCATTAAGCCATGTCTTCAAGGGCAGATCGCCGAATAACCCTCTGAAAAGAATCATGGCCGCATGATTGTGCATGTTAATAAGACCGGGGATAAGCAGGGTGTCGGTGGCATCGATGATATGCCGAGCGGCAGGCGGGACTGGTAAATCGGTCATTTTGCCGATTTCTTTAATAATTCCGGTCTTGATCCTGACAAAACAGGATGCCGCGACGCCGGGCGGGTCGGCATCGGGCGGGCCGCCGGCAGCCCAGGAGGGAATTGCGCCGTTTAAAATCAGTATGTCATCATCCATCTCATCTCCGGGATTAAGACACCCGCCCCCTGTAACCGCTTACGCTTCTACAGACATCCCGCGTTTTGCGGCCTTTATAAAGAATCGACCGGCGGCAGATAAATTTTATTAAAACGCCAGCAATATTCGACCCCGGACCAGATGGTAAAAAGCAGAGAAACGTAAAGAACCAGGCGGCCGAGTTGATGCAGGAAGGGAACAGGTAAAACGCCCAGCGGAAAAATCAGAATACAGAGTGCGGTATATTGCAAAACGCTTTTGATCTTACCCAGACCGCTGGCCGCCACCACAATACCGGAGGAGGCCGCCAGCGCCCGCAGCCCGGTAATGACAATCTCCCGGCAGACGATCAGCAGACTTACCCAGGCGGGAATTCTGCCCAGGGGAATAAGCATTATCAGCGGGGTGGCCACCAGCACCTTATCGGCAAGCGGATCCATGAGCTTGCCCAGCACTGATTCACTTTTATATTTTCTGGCGTAATAGCCGTCCGCGAGGTCGGTAAGCGCCGCCGACAGAAAAATGACAAAGGCGGCCAGCCCGTACCATTTGCCGGCGCCGCCGGAAAAGCAGAACAACAAAGGTCCCACAACCGTAAAACGGTAAGCGGTAAGCAGATTAGGTATGTTTAAGACTCGAGTCAATGGCAGCCCCGCGGCGTTTATTGTTGCCGTTTTTCCCAATCAGCCAGAAATTTTTCCATGCCGATATCCGTCAGAGGATGTTTGGCAAGCTGCATAATTACCTTGTACGGCACGGTAGCGATATGAGCGCCGATCAAGGCGGCTTCCACCACATGCATGGGACTGCGGACACTGGCGACAATCACCTCGGTCTCATAACCATAGTTGTCGTAAATCGTCATGATATCACCGACCAGATCCATGCCTGGTTGAGAAATATCATCAAGCCGTCCCACAAAGGGGCTCACATAAGCAGCGCCGGCCTTGGCCGCCATCAGCGCCTGCGTCGCTGAAAAAACCAGGGTGACATTGGTCTTTATTCCTTCGGCGGCAAGAACCTTCACGGCCTTCAGCCCCTCGGTAATCATCGGCAACTTGACCACGATATTGGCATGAAGGGCAGCCAGTTTTCTGGCCTCCTCAACCATGTCATCCGCCTTGAGACTGACGGCTTCGGCGCTAACCGGACCGTCAACCAGCTTGCATATTTCCAGCAATATATCCTCAAACGGCCGTTTTTCCCTGGCGACCAGGGAGGGATTGGTCGTTACCCCGTCAATCATCCCCAGAGCAACAGCGTCGGCAATTTCCTCGGTATTGGCGGTATCGATAAAAAATTTCATTTACGGTCTCCTTTTTTCAAGAGAAATGTTTCACGGCAGGCGGT
>CAYWUR010000182.1:0-4716 GCA_964460745.1 uncultured Desulfobulbia bacterium
GTTTCCACCCGTTTGGCGGACTCCGACGGCGTCTCGCCGGCCACGGCACTCTGTTTAAGCAGGTGGCGTTCCATTCTTTTAAGCAGTTTCCGGACAATTATCATGACCAGCCAGCCGCAAAACAAAATAAGCATGATCCGGAAGCTGGTGAGAATAATCGACTGCCAGCGGATGCCTTGCAGATATGTTGTGACTATATCCATTGCGTCTCCTTTACAGGTGTATTCATAAAATGGACGTTTAACAGCCGGCCCCGCATAACGCCGGAAGACCGTACGAAATTTTGCCGCCGTCCTGACAAAACTAACGACTAACGGCTTATAATCTTAAGGAATTTAACGCCGGTCCCATTATGACAAGGCCGGAACCTTTGTCAAGGGATAAAAAGGCGTTTGCCGGTCTAATTCGCGCCCGGCGGCCGCTTACGCCGCCGTCTTGTCGCGAAACCGGCGGATCTCGGCAAGAAAAGCCGGGCCGTAGCGTTGGAGCTTATGGGCGCCGACCCCGCGGATCTGCTGGAAGGTTACACTATCGGTCGGCAGATAAGCGGCCATCTCGGCCAGGGATGCATCACTGAAAACAACAAAGGGCGGGACGCCGGCGGCATCGGCCAGCTGTTTCCGCAAGGCGCGCAATTTTTCGAAGAGTTCCTCGTTATAATCAATGCCGCCCGGTTTGCGGCGTGCCGCCTTGGGGGCGGCCCCGCTCTTGACGCGCGGTTTGGCCATGGACAGGGACTGCTCGCCACGCAACAGCAGCCGGGCCGCGGCGGTCAACTTGAGTACTGAATAATTATCCAAATCTTGAACAAGATAATCGTTATGCACCAGATGACGCAGCAGGCTGCCCCAGTATTCCCGGCTGCCATCGGCGCCGATGCCATAGGTGGAAAGCCGGTCATGCCTCAGACGCAGAAGTTTTTCCTTGCGGGAACCGCGCAACACATCAATCACATGCCCAATGCCGAAACGCTGCCCCACCCGGTAAACACATGACAGGGCCTTGCGGGCGTCTTCCGAGACATCAACCACCTCCGGCGGATGCAGGCAGATATCACAATTGCCGCAGTCCGCGGCCGGTTTTTCACCAAAATACCCAAGCAGTATACGGCGCCGGCAGCTTACGGCCTCGGCGAATCCCACCATGGCATTGAGTTTGTGCAGTTCAATCCGCTGTCGCTCGGAATTGCGCATTTTCTCAATCAGACCACGGGCCAGGGCTATATCGCCGTAGCCGAACAGCAACAGGGCCTCGGCCGGCAAGCCGTCACGACCGGCCCGACCGGTTTCCTGATAATAGCTTTCAATATTTTTAGGGATGTCGTAATGCACTACGTATCTGACGTTGGATTTATCAATCCCCATGCCGAAGGCCACCGTGGCCACGATAATGTTGACATCGTCCCGCAGAAAATCATCCTGTACCTGTTTGCGCAGGTCGCCGGACATACCGGCGTGATAAGCCGCGGCATTGAAACCGGCCGCGGCCAAGCGCTCCGCCACCGTCTCCACTCTTTTCCGACTCAAACAGTAAACAATGCCGGACTCCGCCGTCCGACCTTGTAAAAATGCGGTCAACTGCTTAAATGGTTTGTATTTTTCCAGCACCGTATAGCGGATATTGGGACGATCGAAACCGGCGATATGGCAACAGGCCTGCTCCAGGCCGAGACGTTGCAGAATATCCCGGCGGGTATGAGGCTCGGCCGTGGCGGTCAGGCCGATCAACGGAATTTCGGGAAACAACCGGCGCAGCTGCCCGAGTTTCCGATATTCCGGCCGAAAATCATGACCCCACTGGGAAACGCAATGCGCCTCATCAATGGCAAAAAGGGCAATGGGGATATCGCACAGCCGCGCCAAAAAGCCGTCGCTCATCAACCGTTCCGGCGCGACATACAGCAGGTCCAGTTCTCCGTTGTGCAGCATGGCCAGCACCTGCCGGGCCTCGGCGCTTTTCAGGGACGAGTTGTAAAAAGCCGCCCGCACGCCGCAGACCTTAAGCGCGTCAACCTGATCCTTCATCAGGGAAATCAGGGGCGAGACCACAATGCCCACCCCGGCGCGGCAAAGGGCCGGAATCTGATAACAGAGAGATTTTCCGCCGCCGGTGGGCATGAGGACAAAGGCGGCCTCGCCGCGGATCACTCCTTCGATGATCTCTTGCTGGTGCGGTAAAAAGCTGTCGTAGCCGAAAATCTTTTTGAGGATTGCCTGTGGTTTATCAGTCATCACGCCGAACTCCGCCTCTTTCTGACAAATTGCCGTCCATTACCGCGCCGGTTTTAAAAAATCAACGCACGTCTGTTCAGCGACCGCGGACTGACCGCCGAGACAATCGATGAGAGTTTTCTCTTCCGTCTTACTGAGTTTGGCGCCTCTTCTGATCATTCTGTTAATGGTGCGCTTCCAGTTTCCCCTGCTTCTATTCTCGCTGAACTTCCGGCAGACCCTGGTCAGATAATGACAGGAATTACAACGGCTCAGCAACAGATCACCGCAGTCTTCGGCTGCCGGCCGATCGGACGCGGCAAAGGCTAACGCCAGGAAAATACCGCTTAATAATATAAATAAAATCGCCAGATACATCTTCCCGCGCTTCATAATTTTGTCCTTCAATGATTTCATTTTATTTGCCGGTCGCCAGATGGTTCTCCCGGACAGTCTCCAAACCTTCCCAACGCTCATAGGCGTCGACCAGCAGACGATCCAGCTCCGCCAGCCTCGCTTTTGCCCGGCTGACAACAGCGCCTTCCTGACGGTAAAAGGCCGGCGCCGCCATGGCATCATACAATTCCTGCTGCTCCGCCTCCATATTCTCGATCCGCTGCGGCAAATCCGCCAGTTCCCGCTCTTCCTTAAAAGTCAGTTTCCGCGGCCCGTCGGCCGGCCGGATTCTTTTTTTCTTCTTCGCCGTCGCGGCCGCCGCCGGCCGGGCAACAACCGGCGCCGGTCGCTGCCGCAGCCAGTCGTCATAAGCGCCGGCATACTCCTGCACTATGCCCTTGCCCTCAAAGACCAGGGAGGAGGTGACGACATTATTCAAAAAAGCACGATCATGGCTGATCAGCAGGACGGTTCCCCGGTATTCGAACAGCAATTCTTCCAGAAGCTCCAGGGTTTCAACATCCAGGTCGTTGGTCGGTTCGTCCAGCACCAGAATATTGGCCGGCCGGGCAAACATACGGGCCAGCAGCAGGCGGTTGCGCTCACCGCCGGACAGAACCCGCACCGGAGAACGGGCCCGGTCCGGGGCAAAGAGAAAGTTCTGCAGGTAACCGATAACATGCTGCGGCCTGCCGTTGATGGTCAGCATCTCCTTGCCCTCGCCGACATTGGCCATAACGGTGTCATCCTCGTCAAGCAGGGCGCGATGTTGATCAAAGTAGGCGGACGTCAGGTTCGTGCCGTGCCTGATCACGCCCTGTCGGGGTTGAAGATCGCCGAGCAGCAGCCGCAGCAGCGTTGTCTTACCCGAACCGTTGGGGCCGATAATCCCTACCTTGTCACCTCGCATAATGGTGGTGGAAAAATCACGAATAACTATTTCATCATTGTACCCGAAAGAGACGTTTTTCGCCGCCGCCACCAGACGGCCGGAGGCAGCGGTCTCCTGGATCCGCATATTGACTCTGCCGACCGCCTGCCGTCTGGCCCGCCTTTCCTCCCGCATTTCCCGCAGGGCCCGCACCCGGCCTTCATTACGGGTCCGCCGCGCCTTGATTCCCTGCCGGATCCAGGCCTCTTCCGCGGCCAGTTTTTTATCAAAAACGGCCTGGTGGCCGGTTTCCGCGGCCAGCATCTCATCCCGACGGCGCAGATAGGTGTTATAATCGCCGGGCCAGCTGGTAAGCCGGCCGCGATCCAGGTCCAGAATACGGGTCGCCAGTTGCCGCAGCAGCATGCGGTCGTGTGTAACAAACAGCAGCGCGCCGGCCGCGGTCGGCAAAAATTCCTCCAACCAGGTTATGGCATCAATATCAAGGTGGTTGGTCGGTTCATCCAGCAGCAGCAAATCCGGTGCGCCGACCAGAGCCCTGGCCAGCAGCACTCGACGTTTCAGGCCGCCGGACAAAACAGTGAAATCCCGATCGTCCTCAAGTTGCAGCCGGGAAAGTACCGCGGCCACCCGTTGCTGCGCCTGCCAGCCGCCGCCCGCCTCCAGCCCGGCCTGCACTTCATCCAGCTCGGCCAGCAATGCCTTATCGCCACCCGTCTCGGCCAGACGCGTCGCAACGGCATGATGCCGGGCCAACAGCGCAAACAACTCACCAAGACCGCCGGCCACGACATCAAAAACCGTGCCGCTGAGATCTGGAGGTACTTCCTGACCAAGAAGGGCAACGCGAAGCCCCGACCGACGGATAATATTACCGCTGTCAGCCTGCAGATCTCCGGCAATCAGTTGCAGAAGCGTTGATTTGCCTTCCCCGTTACGACCGACCAGGCAGAGTCGTTCACCGGCTTCAATCCGCAGACTGATCCCCTGCAGGACCGACGGCCCGCCGAAACTTAACGTAATATCATGCAGGCTGATAAGAGACATTAAATACTCCCGAATAACGCAACATAAGCCATCTTATTTTTGCGATAAATATATGAGGATATAAATCGCCTCTTCCGGCCCGATTTTATTATCACCGTTGACATCGGCCCCCAGGTCGGGAGGAGATGCTGATGCTACGCCGGCGCCGATTTTCAGGGCTAGAATCAAATC
>CAYWUR010000183.1:0-4674 GCA_964460745.1 uncultured Desulfobulbia bacterium
GCTCTACCATTATCTAGGAGGTGACGCCTTCATCCTCGGTGGCCATCACAAATACCGTGTATACACAAGAGACGGCAAATGTATGGACGACAAATTCGCCGATACCGGACTCGCCATCACCGAAATTCCAGCTATATGCAACGACCGTTCCATCCGCATCATTTGAGCCGCTGCCGTCAAAACTCACCAACGGCGCCCCGCTTTCCGTTGCACTGGCGAAAATTGCGGCTGTCGGCGTTTGATTAGTCGGTGGGCTGGACCAACTCAACTCTGCCGAATAGCCACTTTCTTTGCCGATCATATCGTAAGCGGTAGCGGCAAAATAATAGTCCTGCCCGGCGGCAAGGCCGGTCAACGCATAGGATGTCTGCATACCGATATCGAACACATGATCATAGCTGTGACTTGTGGGGCCATAATAAACCTTGTAACCGGCAAGAACGGCCTCCCGGTTGGCATCCCAGGCCAAGGTCACCTGCGCGGCCCGCAGACCGGCGGCGGACAAAAAAAAGGAGAGAAGACAAAAGAAGAGGATTGCAAGGCTTAGAGAGGGGGGAAATATCCCCTGCAAACGGAACATATACGGCCTCCATGTAACATCTCACGGGGTATGGATGACGATCAGACTTTTAATGAACGAGTCAGAAGTATCCACGGCCGACAGAAACTAAAAACATACTGCCCGGAGACCGTCTACTATTGACCGGATACCACCATGATTTTCTTTACGGCCATGGCGAGTCCACCCTGCTCGTCCCTGACTGTTAAGGACACAGGGTAAACACCAGAAGTCGGAAAAACGTGCTTTATATAAATACCAAGTCCGCTTTCGCCATCACCGAAATCCCATAAATATGTAGCGGTCAAGGGATCAAAGCCGTTGGAACTGCTGCCGTCGAACGTCATTTGCCGTGACAGCGAACCGGCAGTAATTTCAGCATCTATTGCGGCGGCGGCGGAGGCATGTGCTTTTCTGATTTTAACCCAGCACAATCTGACAAAACGCCTCCCGCCCTCAAATGTCAAGGTTAAGCGGCCATCCGTCACGTCAACTGTAATATTCCGCGTGACCCAGCGTAAATCATCATTAAGAGACTCATTGACAATGACCGGCAGACCTTCCGCCCGGGCATTTTGCCTGCCGATTGGATAGGAAGGATCCCCCATGCATACGGTAACGACATATTGACCGCTCTCAAGGGCCATTTCCCATACAGCCGCGGGCGACAAATAAAGCAGGGTATCATATTCCCGTCCCAAAGAATCTTCGAGCCGGCGATCTTCTACCTTGAAACTATCGATTTGCGTCCAGCCGTAACCTGCTGCTTCGTCAAAATATTCCCCGCTATCGACAAGATAACCCGGGGGCGCCAGCGCCTCGGCTGGTTGAAAATTGACGAAGATTTCACCGGCGGAATAGGAATCGTCATAAACTGAAACAGTTGCATTATCATAAGCCGTGGCACCCTCATCGTCTGTAACCGTCAAGGTTACCGTATAATCCCCGGCCGCTGGAAATTCATGCTCGATATACGCTAGATCGCCCCCGGCGCCGGCGCCAAAATCCCACGTGTATTTAACAACCTGTCCATCATTATCATAGGAGCTGCCGCCATCGAAACTCACCAACAAAGGATCATTATCAATAATATCGGCTGATAGTACGGCATATGGCGGCTCATTAACAGGCGGAGTATCGCCCGCCGGGCTGGTCCAGCTCAATTCCGCCGAATAGTCGCTCTCATTGCCAAACGTGTCATAGGCGGTAGCGGCAAAATAATAGGTCCCGCCGTTTTGGAGCCCGGTCAATAAATATACGGTTTGCGTACCGACATCAACCGCATGAGCATAAACTCGGCTGGCATCGCCATAGTACACTTTGTAACCAGCCACATTTATCTCTGGATTAGGATCCCAGGCCAAGGTCACCTGTGCTGCATATGCATTTGCAAGAGGGAGAGAAAAAAGCAGAAAAGCAGCAAACCTGCCGGCAGATCTGCTGAAAAACCGATTATAAATTTTTTTAAAAACAATCATAGAGAAATAGTTCTGCCGCGTAGGGTAATCTGTTGCCTTTGCTGAATAGTTACGATTCTCATTCTTCAGACAACTTTTCGCTAAGGACCCAGAGCATCCAATCGTACTGCTTAGTTGACACATCATTCTTTTTTTTCTCGATAAAGGTTCGCAGCCTCTCGGTATTATCAAAGGTCACGGAATAATAGCCTTCAGAGTATGCGCCGTGGCCGAGCAATGATATCCTGCCATCTTTCTCCAAGCCTATCATCAAGTCATGGTTCTTAAACATTTTTGTGTCACCCGCATAAGAAACCGTGCCATACTGCTCGGTATGCACATATCTGAATATAAAAAATCCAATAGTCAGCAGTAAGACCAGCGCCGCCGCGGAAGAAATCTTGGCGACCCTGCTATAAACCTGGGGATTAAAAATATCTTTTCCGGAAAAAGGGATATGGCGCGATATCGCACTTGAAATATCTTTCTGCCGGGCAAGAAGCGGTTGGACCACAAAGCCCGAATAACTCTCAATGTCTGCAATAGCTGCATCATCCAAGGGATCCACCATGGCTAGCTTCATGACATTATTTTTTACAAGCGACAACGGCATCACACTATATTTCCGGCACAAATATTTGGGGATAACTCTCTTCACCTTATCGGACAACTCATCCCCAATCTTTATAATGGGAACATCAAGTTGAGCGGAAAGGGTTTCAAGCAGCTGCTCATCACTGATCAGCCCCATTTTAATAAGGAGATAACCTAACCGACGATTTCCTCCCACCTGGATACGCAGCGCCGCATTAATTTCCGCGGAGGTTACCAGGCCCTTCTGCACCAAGATCTCCCCCAGTTGCTGTCTTTTAGCCATGCTGATCCCCTCTTCTTTTATAAATCAACTTTCCGGCTTGCGTATATGAGTTTCATTTTTCGGAAGGACAAAGATTCCAGCAGCCTTAACACAATGGTAACAGATCTCGAGGTTACGAAAAATTAAGTAGCGCTACTACATATTGTATGGTCATGTGACAGATAACCCCTATATAGTCGACTGTCAACAACTAATTATCAAGAATCAGCCGGGGAATAATCTATTTTCCTACAGGCCCCTTGCTCTCCGACAACAAAGTAACGATGGTCGCACCCCAACCGCCCTTGTCCTCATCCGCCAAGGCAAAAGAACATACCCCGGGAAGGCGCTTTAAAATAGCCTGTATTGTCCGACGCAGGCTGCCCGTCCCCTTACCGTGTATTAATCTTACCTCGAGAATACCCCTCTTCCGGCACTCGGCCAGGTAATCAGGAATCAAAAATTTCATATCCCGGGGATGAAAGGCGTGCAAATCAAGGATGCCGTCAATATGAATTTTGACGGCATCCGCATTATTATTCCCCTTCCCTGCCATTTTTTTTCTTTTTAGCATCGATCAAATCGAGGGCCATCCGGGCTGCCAGCCCCGCAGCTCCCGGTTCACCAAGCCGGCGGCTGACCTCCCGCAAATTTTGCCGCATAGTTACGGCAGCTTCTCTGTTTTCTAAAAGATTCCTGACCGCCGCCGTAATACGGTAGGGCACAACATCTTCTTGAAGCAATTCCGTGACCACCTTCCGCCCGGCCACCAGATTAACCAGGGAAAAGTAATCCAGTTTAATTAACAGCCTCCCCAAGATACAGGTCAACGGCGAAACCCGATAAACGACCACCATCGGGACATTAAGGATGGCCAACTCCAGAGTCACTGTCCCGGAAGCGGCCATCACGGCATCGCAGCCGGCCATGAGATCATAGGGTTCTCCGGAGATGACCCTGACATTTACGAGATCGGGACTGTAGTCGGCAAGGCCGCTGCTTTCCAGATCGGATAACGTTATCGTCGATGCCAGCGGCAACAGAAAAACAATATTTTTTTTGTCAGCGGCCAGTTGGACCGCCGTCTCCATAAAAACGGGCAGCAAGGCGGCAATCTCCTGTTTCCTGCTGCCCGGCAGGATGCCGACGATGGTAGATCCAGGCGCTATATTATGCTTCCGTAAAAAATCTTTCCCAGACATGGTTACACGCACCGAATCCAGCAGCGGATGACCGACAAACTCCACCGCCACCCCGCGTTGTCGATAAAATTCCTGTTCAAAAGGCAGGATAACGGCCATACGATCCACCAGACGGCCGATCTTCTTCACACGGCCGGACCGCCAGGCCCAGACTTTTGGACTTATATAATAAAAGACCGGGACCCCCAACCGTTTCGCCTTTTTGGCCAGCATAAGGTTAAAGTCCGGAAAGTCTATAAGTATAAGCAGATCAGGCGGTTGGTTTTTCATGCGTTGCGTCAGGGTTCGCATTGCCGCGCGGATATCCAGCAATCGACTGAAAACCTCGGAAATGCCCATTACCGCCAGGCGGGAAATATCGAAAAGAATCTCTACCCCCGCGGACGCAAGCTCTCTGCCGCCCAGACCACAAATCTCCAACCGGGGCTCCAGAGAACGCAAGGACCGCACTAATCCGGCGCCGTGCAAATCGCCGGAGGCCTCACCGGCCACTATCATAATTCTGGTTGAGGAGGGCATACTAAAATCTCCCGATGGGATTAACTTTGAAGAGGATTTCACAAATTTTCTCATGGTAGATGGGAATATTTTTGTTGTCAA
>CAYWUR010000184.1:0-4643 GCA_964460745.1 uncultured Desulfobulbia bacterium
CAAGGAATGTCCTCTGCTCGCGCCCGAACAGCTGAGCGGGTTTGCGGACCGGGTCGCGCCGCCGGGGAAAAAACTTGAGGCGGAACAGGCGGCATTCATCGACCGCCTCAAGGAGAAATGCGCCGCCATCGACTTGGCCCGGGTCGCGCCGGTCATCGGCGCCGAATTCGACGGCCGTTACCTGCGGGTAAACTCCCTGGGCAAGGAGTTCCGGGTTGACGGTAACGGCGACCTGGCCTCGGAGTGCCATATCATCCCCTGGGTGACGGCGCCGCTGCTCTCCTACATAACCAATCCCGGTCACGAGGATATCAGCGGCAAATGGGTATCGTTCCGGGAGATAAAGGGCGGCATCGACTGGCAGGGACTGTTCACCAGCCGCTGCGAGATGCCGCTAAAAAGGCTGGCCGACGAAAATCCTGACCTCCTGACCGACCTCATCGACATCTTCAACGGCCGGGCGGTGGATTGGTACGCGGCCGATATCGCCCTGGTCCTCCATCCCCTGCCCCACATTCCGGTCCTGATATGTTACCAGGCCCCGGAAGACGACCTCGATTCCGTTCTTACCATCTTTTTCGACCAATGCTGCGGCGCTAACCTGCACATCAAGCCCCTCTTCACCCTGTGCTCGGGCCTGGTGCAGATGTTCGCCAAGGTGGCCGCCCACCATCTATGACGGATTCGTAAATCGAAGGGCTGCGCCAAGACATTCCTGATTCCCTTGTGGTGCCTACGATAGATGTTGAAAAGGGAAGGGGAGGGGGACATCTTTTCTGTTTAATGGTCATTCCTTTTGGAAAAATGGGCAACTGTAGCTGAGGCATGGTATTATGTGAGAGTTGATTTTGGTGTTTGGTTTCCTCCGGTCCGGTAACGTATCTAAATCCTGACTAATCAGTAAGCATTCTTGGGCCATGGGAGAAATTTGCTCGATTCATCTCGCAATTTCAGTATGTTGTCAGGGACAAGGAGGGAAAAGTCAATCTCTTGAGGTCAGGAGGTCTGAAATTTGTGTGCAAGCAGGCATGGTTTCAGCGGCTTATTTGCAGGCAAACGATGAGCCTAATTATCAAAAATGGAAAGCAATTGAGAAGACAGATTGTAAAACCGCTGGTCTGTCACAATAATTGGCCTGACTCGGCAAAATTATTCGGACGGTAAAAAAATGAATCTTTCTCCCTCGCTAATATGGTTTCTTTTGGGCGTTGTATTTTTAATTGCAGAGTTATTAATTCCTGGTTTTATCTTAATATTTTTTACAGCCGGATGTTGGATAGCTGGATTGACTGTTTGGCTGACAGATATTGAATTGTCGATACAAATATTAATTTTCACGGTTTCCTCTCTGATTCTTCTTTTTTCTTTACGCAAATACAGCATAAAAACATTTAAAGGCGCCATCCGTGATGACCTAGACGACCAATATGCAGACTCGAAAATTGGAAAAACAGCATTAGTGACAAAAGCAATATCACCAAGCATACCTGGCGAGATTAAAGTCATGGGGAGTTTTTGGAGGGCTATTTCAGATATAAATATTGAAGAAGGACAATCAGTTTTAATAGCAAGCCAAGAGTCAGAAGATGGACTCACTTTCAAGGTTAAACCCTTATAAGGAGAGGTGTATGAACGAATCAATTATTGTAGTTGGCGTGATTGCTGTAATCATCATAGTTTTATTGATTAAAATAGCTGTCATTGTCCCCCAAAGGTCAGAGTACGTGGTTGAACGACTTGGAAAGTATAGTCAATCATTGAGTGCTGGCTTCCACCTTCTGGTTCCTTTTCTTGACAAAGTCGCCTACAAGCGTTCCCTGAAAGAAGAGGTAATGGACGTCCCTTCCCAAGACTGCATAACCACAGATAACGTTACTGTGGCCGTAGATGGTATTTTATATATTCAAGTCATAGATAGTAAGCTTTCTGCTTACGGTATTGATAATTATAAATTTGCAGCAGGGCAACTCGCCCAAACATCTCTCAGGTCAGTAATTGGAAAAATTGAATTAGACAGAACGTTCGAAGAACGTGATAGCTTGAACCAGCAAGTAGTTGCTGCCATTGATGAGGCCGCACAAAATTGGGGTGTTAAAGTCTTGCGCTACGAAATAAAAGATATTTCTCCCCCCCAAAGTGTTATGGAAGCAATGGAAAAACAGATGAGAGCAGTGCGAGAAAAACGTGCCTCTATAGCAACATCTGAAGGAGACAGGCAATCTCGTATAAACCGTGCTGAAGGTTTAAAAAGAGAAGCTATTGCAGTGTCCGAAGGTGAGAAACAAAAACGTATAAATGAGGCTGAAGGTCAAGCAAAAGAAATTGAATTGGTTGCACAAGCCACAGCTGAAGGGATCAAAAAAGTTGCTGAATCTTTAAATATGGCAGGAGGAGAAACAGCCGCAAATTTACGTGTGGCAGAAAAATATATCGCAGAATTTGGAAATTTGGCGAAAGAGAATAACACTATGATTATCCCTGCTAATATGGGAGATATTTCATCAATGGTTGCAACAGTTATGTCCGTCTTGGGGCACGCCAAAAAGACATCCCAAGGACAAAGTTCGTGATATAAACTGAGTAGATCAGTATGTTCTTCTGGAACAATACCCCGCCATCATTCCCTACTATGTCGATACCATGCTTGACGGTCTTAACGCTGTGGCGGTTGGCAAGGCCGATGCCGCCATAACCTTTCTTGGGGCCGGGCATTATTTGCAGGTCAAATACCAGATTACCAACCTGAAGTTCGCTGCCGTCCTCGACCGGGATCGTTTTTCCGAAAGCATTGGGGGCCGCAAGGATTGGCCTGAGCTGGCCGCCATCATGGACAAGGCGCTGGCCTCAGTGATCGGGAGAAGAATATACTCAGCCAACGCTGGCTCGGCCAGGAAGACAGGTTCGGCATCCCCTACCGCACAGGCATCTATTCCTCGGAAAAAGTCAGCTCTCCCTACTGTCTCAAATTATTGTCAGCGGATGCTTCGCGTTAGCGCGCACAAAATAATATTCGCAATATTGCATCAAATCAATGTATAATATGGCATAAAATAAAAACCACAAAATTCAGGCGAGGTGGGAAAATGCCAATCAGCATCACAGAAGACATCAGATCTATAACTGATCTAAAACGCAATACAAATTCAGTCCTTGACCAAATTCATAAAACAAAACGCCCTGTCATATTAACTGTGAATGGCAAAGCCGAGGCAGTTTTGGTGGATGCCAAAGAATATGAGAAAATTATAAATGCATTCAACCTGTTGAAGCTAATCGCACCGGCAGAAGAAGATATTAAGGAAGGGAGGTTTTCCGAGGCTAAAGAATTTTTCCAGGAGTTTAAACGTGGCAAAGAAATATAAAATCAACATATCTTTCAATGCCCAAAAAGACCTGGAGCATATCTTCTTCTATATCGCAGAAGATAGCATAAATAATGCAAAAAACTTCATACTCGAATTAGAGGAGAAAATTTACAGTCTCGACACTATGCCGGAGCGCTTTGCCTTAATTCCGAAAAATATTTTTTTCAACACAAATTATAGGCATATCATCCACAAAAAATATCGTGTTATTTCACAAAATAAGTGGCAACTCCGTTTATATTTTAAGAGTCGTCCAAGGAGCAAAACTTCTTGATTTATAAGGAAAGATCCAATGATTAGATGCATAAATAAAAAGGGTGAAGGGGCAGGGAAATCGGCTGTTTTTCGAGTTTGGCTGGTTTTTGCCGTTGTTATTTCCGTAATGGTTGGTCCGGGGAGAGGCGGCGTGGTTTTTGGTAAAGATTCGCCGTCCTGGTACCGTATACGCACCAACAGCATATCTCACCAGCCCCTGGACGTGGTTGCCGATACTGACGGCGGTTTGTGGGTAACGGCCCATGATGGAACCGAATATGCCCCTGCTTTGTGGTATATGCCTTCCGGAACGCCGGGAGATCCCTTCAGGTTTATTACCGACAATGAGAGAAACAATTATTTGTCTTCCTCATATATTGATATTGCCGTCAAACCTCAATTGGAAACGGTGATTCTTTACGCTGTAAAAGACAGCATGGGCAATACCTGGTATTCTCTGAAAAATCGTCATGTCCTGTGCGAAAAGGCCGCCGGCGACTGGTTGACGTTTACCATGCAGGATACTTCATATATGGGGTATGACAGCACGGGCGTCGACAGCGCGCATCGTATCCGCTTGGTTGCCGACGGCGCCGGCAGTACCGTGGGAATACTTCTGATTTCGGCTAGAGGTATTAAATATCTGAATGCCGACCTGTCCATAAACCAGACACGGGAAGTGTATTCCAGCTATAATAACGATTTTATCAATGACGCCGTCATCGACAGCCAGGGTCGGTTCTGGGTGGCTTCAAATCGGGGGCTTGAACAGGGCGTCAGTCTGATTAACACGGAATTTGTTTCATCAAAATATGCGGACAATCCCGCCGTGCCCGGCTATGGCGGCGAAGTCCCCATCACCCGGATACAGGAGGATAGTCTGGGTAATATATGGTTTTGTTCCAATAGTTACGGCACGGACGGTGTATATTGTTATACCGTTGCCGGTCAGTGGGTGAAATATGATCTCAGCGCCCTGGTTTCGGCGTCAAATACGGTTGCCGCCATGGCCGCCGGCAGTGA
>CAYWUR010000185.1:0-4621 GCA_964460745.1 uncultured Desulfobulbia bacterium
GGTGAGGGTGTATGGTTTGTCAAAAATCGGGCTGCGGGTATTGCCGGCCAGTTGCTAATGCCGCACGCCCTTTCGGTCCTCTATCTTTAATTCCTGAACGCGACTGATAAAGTCATTTAATTCTTCTTTACTGAAGTCACTTAATTTTAGCAGATGGGTCGACATTTTTTATCACTGAAAAAAAATTATAAAAAGTAAGGCTCAATTTTCACCTCCATCGACATTGATGTGCTGCACGGAGGTAAATTGAGCCAAACTTCATAAATAACAGAATTTATGTTTTTATTGCAAATATATTTTTAAAAAAATCGTGAATTATTACTACAGTTCATTAAATACCGAAACCAGCGCCGCAACCAGGGCATCAATCTCTGCACGGGTAACCACCAGGGGCGGGATAAACCGCAGCACCTCGTTAGCGGCGAAATTGATTAAAAATCCCTGTTGAAAAAGCCTATCCACAATTTCCAGGCCGTGGACGCAGCCGTATTCGGTCAAGACCAGCCCCTGGATTAATCCAAGGCCGCGCGTCTTGACGGCCAGCCGCGGATAACGGTCGGCCAGCCCGTTAAGCTGCTCGGCGAAATAGCCGCCTTTTCGGCGGACCTCATCAAAAAAACCGGGGGCCAGCATCGTTTTAACAGTGGCCACCGCGGCGGCGGCGGCCACCGGATTGCCGCCGAATGTCGAGGCATGAGTGCCGGGAGTAAAGGCGGCGGCTATTTTATCCGTCGTCAACATGGCGCCGATGGGCAATCCGTTGCCCAGCGCCTTGGCCAAAGTCATGATATCGGGAACGACATCCAACTGTTCATAGGCAAAAAGCGTCCCGGTCCGGCCCATGCCGGTCTGTACCTCATCAAATATGAGGAGCAGGTCATGCGCCCTGCAAAGTTCCCGGATACCACGCAGATATTCCTTATCCAAAGGCCGCACGCCGCCCTCGCCCTGCAAAGGTTCACACATAACGGCGCAGGTCCGGGGCGTTATTTTCGCGGCAAGGGCGTCCAGATCACCAAACGGGGCATGCAAAAAACCAGCCGGCAATGGTTCAAACCCCTTATGAAACCTGGGCTGGCCGGTAGCGGCCACCGTGGCCAGGGTCCGACCATGAAAAGAACCTTGCAGGGAAATAATCTCGAAGCGATCGGGATCGCTGTATTTACGGGCCAGTTTTATAGCCGCCTCATTAACCTCGGCGCCGCTGTTGGCCAGAAACACCCGATCCGCAAAAGAATTATCGACCAACAGTTCGGCAAGCTCAGTCTGCGGCATGGTATGAAAAAGATTGGAGACATGCACCAGCTTATCAGCCTGTTCCGCAATAGCTCTGGTTACCGCCGGATGGCAATGCCCTAAACTACAGACCGCGATGCCGGCCAGAAAATCAAGATACTCCCTGCCGTCCGCGTCCTTAAGCCGGCAGCCCTTTCCTTCCACCATCACCGCCGGGAACCGGCTATAGGTCCCGATAAAACAGCGCTCGCTTTTCTTGATCCAAGCAATATTTCCTGATTTCATTATGCAAAATTCCAGTAAAAGTTCATCAGCACCTCATCTCGAAGTCGACGCTACTCTCCTTTGTGCCGTTCAACGATCTCCGTCCCTATTCCCTTATGAGTAAAAATTTCCAGCAGAACCGCGTGTTCAATACGGCCGTCGATAATATGCGTTTTGCTCACCCCGCCCCGCAGGGCATCCTGGCAGCATTTAACCTTGGGAATCATGCCGCCGCCGATAGCGTCGGACCGCACCAATTGATCAATTTCGTCACTCTGCAGGGAGGTAAGGAGTTGCCCTTCCCTGTTTTTTACCCCTTCCACATCCGTAAGCAGAATAAGCTTGGCAGCCTTGAGATGCGCGGCAACCGCGCCGGCTACCAGATCAGCATTAATATTATATGAATGGCCGTCCTCGCCGACACCCACCGGCGCAATTACCGGAATAAATCCCCGGGCATCCAGGATGTTCAAGATCTCCGGATTTACGTGAGTGACCTCGCCGACTCGTCCCAGATCAATAATTTCCGGCGGAGCGTCCGCTGTCTGACTTTTCAGAATTTCCATTTTCCGGGCTGTGATCAGATCGCCGTCCCGGCCGGAGAGACCGACGGCCTTGCCGCCGCAGTGATTAATAAGACCGACGATCTCCTTATTCACCTTGCCGACCAGAACCATCTCCACCACGTCCATGGTTTCGCCGTCCGTCACCCGCATGCCCTGAACATAACTGGGCTTAATCTCCATCTTCTCGAGGACACGGTTAATCTGCGGGCCGCCGCCATGAACAATCACCGGGTTAATGCCCACATACTTCATCAAAAGGATATCCAGGGCAAAGTTCTTCTTGAGATTGTCGGCGACCATGGCGTGACCACCGTATTTGATGACGACAGTCTTGTTGTAGAACTCTCTGATATAAGGCAGAGATTCAATCAGGATTTTTGCCTTTTCCATACTCTCTTTCATAATTATACTCTTATGGGAATTCTTACTCCAGCAACCTGCCGGGAAAACCGCGATCGCCACGAAGCAAGACGAGAGCCGAATAATAATACAATATTATATATTTTGAAGAAAAAAGTGCCGGCCGGGACAAAATGCCGACAATTTCCCTTGCTTTTCCACTAGCGCCATGCAATGCTTCAAAATATGATGGCGCCGTAACAATTCCATCAAAAATATTTTGGGATTAAAATCCTGCCGACATCATGCCGATGAAAAGAAAAAAAATCTCGCCGAAAATCATCAGTGAAATTCTAAACATCGTCCACAATGCCATATTCCTGCTTGACTCCGGCAATCGGGTGCTGCTGGCCAATACCAGAATGGCAGGGATGTTCAAGGCAGAGGTTGGGCAATTGCTCGACCTTGACTTTGATCAGCTTTTCATGCCCGATGACAGGGCGATAATGGCGCCCAATATCCTGAAGATAGCCAAAAAAAAACGCGAGTTTGAAACCGAGGCGATGCTGCGCCGGCTGGATGGCACATCATTCTGGGGCTTGATATCCTGTGCCTTTATGCAATGGGAAAACGAGGATTTCCTGGTAGCGACCATCCACGACATTACAAGCGTCAAGTCTTTTGAACTCATGCTCAAACACTCTGAGCGCATGGCCTTTCTGGGGCACATGCTTGACGATATCAGCCACCAGATCCGCAACCCCGTTCAGATCATAGGGGGGCTGGCGCGACGGCTGGAAGACGGCGGCACAAACCGGAAATATGTTAAAACCATCAAGGAGGAATCCGGCCGGCTTGAAAAACTGCTTGACACCCTGCACGCCTTTCTCGCGCTTCCAAGGCCGAAAATGCGGCAAAGAAGGCTGGCCAAACTGATTAAGGCGGCGGATGAACGTTTTAAAACAATTACTGAAAGATACGGGGTTAAATGGGAATGTCACTACGACGACAATCAATTGTCGAGGAAAACCATGTTAATCGACCTTCCCCTGCTTCTGGAGGCTCTTGAGGCGGTTGTCTTGAATGCCTGTGAAGCATACGGCGAAAAGCAGGCGGCTAAAACCGTTACATTACAATTGCAAAAAACATCCGAAGGCCCCTGGTCATACGCGATACGGATAATTGATCATGGCCGCGGCATCAAGGCCGATGACCTGCCCCATGTTGTTTCGCATTTCTTCAGCAAAAAAACCAGACACATAGGGATGGGGCTTACCTTCGCCCAACGGATTCTCGAAGAACAACACGGCGAGTTGGCTATCGATTCCACTGAAGGCGAGGGAACAACCGTAACCTTTTTCCTGAAAAAAGAGAGAAGACGGCCTATCAGGACAACAAAATTATGAGCTGTTACAGGATGCGCATGGGCGTTTTCCGGGCGTTGACACCCGCTTAACTCTTGAATATATCACCCGGCTTATGGTAAGTAATAAAATTCAAAAAACCTGCTTTATCACTCAAGTGATAGGCTCGTAAAAACTAACGGGAGTTTCTTTATCATATGGAAAAATTAAAATCAATCGGTACCGCGACCAGGGTCTGCGCCATCATCGGCAACCCCGTGGGCCACAGTCTTTCACCGGCAATTCATAACGCCGCCTTCGCCGCCCTGAATCTTGACTTTGTCTATGTGGCCTTCCGGGTGGAAGATGTAAAACGCGCCCTGGCCGGCATGCGGGCTCTTGAAAATTTCAGGGGCATGAGCGTCACAATACCTCATAAAATGGAAGCCATGAAATATGTCGATGAAATCTCCGATCTTGACCGACATATCGGCTCGATAAATACCATTATTAACGAAGGAGGCAGACTGGTGGGCCTGGGCACGGACGGCGCCGGCGCCCTGCGGGCCCTGGCGGACAACGACGTGGAACCGGCGGGCCGCAACGTGCTGATGCTGGGCGCCGGCGGCGCCGCCCGGGCAATCGCCTTTACCATTGCCAGAGAGGCCGCGCCGGAGCAGTTGGTCCTGCTGGACGTTAATGAACCCATGCTGAAAAAACTGACCGCCGACCTGTCCAAGGGTACGGATACGTCGATCATGTCCGCGACTTTTAATTCCACCTCGCTTGCCGCCAATATGCAGGATGCCGATCTTGTCATAAATTGCACACCGATCGGCATGTATCCGAATGAAGATGCATCGTTGATCCCGG
>CAYWUR010000186.1:0-4620 GCA_964460745.1 uncultured Desulfobulbia bacterium
GACCTCCGATGCGTACTTCCTGTACGTGAGGAGGGCGAAACGGACGAGGTAAGCGTAGACTCCGAGATGGGGTGCAGCTGAATAGTTACCGCCCTTGTAACCTTTCAGGATGACGTATTTATTTCTTGCCGGACAGGAACTCCAGGGCCTCAGACACATCATATCTGCTGCCGATGATTAGCGGAACCCGCTGATGCAAAGAATCTGCTTCGATATCCAGAATATTCTCGCCTTCATCGGTTACGGCTTTTCCCCCTGCTTGTTCCACAATAAACGCCAGGGGAGCCGCCTCGTATAAAAGCCGGAGTTTTCCGCTTTTTTGGGCAGCGTCCTTTTTATCCCGAGGATAAAGAAAAATACCGCCCTTGATGAGATTACGATGAAAATCGGCCACCAGTGAACCGATATATCTGGCCTTATATGGACGATTGCCGTCTTTATCATCTTTTTTCAAAAAATCAATATAACGTCGCATGTTATCATCCCAATGAGGATAATATGCTTCGTTAACACTGTAGTATTTACTCCTTTCAGGAATCCTGATATCGGGATGAGAAAGAAAGAACTCACCCACACTGGGATCAAGGGTGAAGCCATGCACGCCCTCCCCTGTTGAGTAGACCATGATTGTACTGGATCCATAAATTATATAGCCGGCCGCCACCTGGTCTCTGCCTTTCTGTAACAGATCATGCAATGCTCCTCGCCCTGCCCTGCCGCTAAGGCGCCGGTGAATGGAAAAAATCGTGCCGATATTCACGTTCACGTCAATATTTGAGGAACCGTCCAACGGATCAAAGGCCAGGGTGTATTTACCTTCATAGCCGTCGACAGCGGGGATACTGTCATCATCTTCCTCGGAAGCCATGATACAGATATAACCGCAACGGGCCATACGGCGCTTTATCATGTTGTTGGCAAACACATCCAGCTTTTGCACCTGCTCTCCCTGGATATTGGTCTTGCCGGAGACGCCGATAATGTCCGCCAGACCGGCCATATTAACTTCAGCCGAGATTGTTTTGGCTGCTACAATCAATTCATTCAACAAACCGGAAAGATCACCCGTGGCTTCAGGATGCATTCGCTGACTGTCCATAATCTGCCTGCTCACGGTGATTCCAAAAGGTCTAGCCATAAAATACTCTCCTAAATCAAAATTAAAATCGTTTCGCGAAATATGGAATGAGTACTTCCGGAATGACGACTGTTCCGTCTTCCTGTTGATAATTCTCCAGAATTGCGGCCAATGTTCTGCCGACGGCCAGCCCACTGCCGTTTAAGGTGTGAAGCATGGCGCTTTTTTGCTTGCCGGCCGGTCGATAACGAATTCCTCCCCTTCTCGCCTGAAAATCTGCAAAGTTACTACATGAAGATATTTCGCGATATTTATTCTGGGCGGGGAACCATACTTCGATATCATAGGTTTTTGCGGCGGAAAAGCCCAAGTCGCCGGCGCATAAGCATACAACGCGATAAGGAAGTTTAAGTAGCTGCAAAACCTCCTCGGCATCGGCAAGCAGGCCCTCAAGCTCTTCATAGGAACTTTCGGGGGTTACGAATTTTACCAATTCCACCTTGTCGAATTGATGCTGCCGAATCAGGCCGCGCGTATCTTTACCATAGGAACCGGCCTCAGACCGAAAACAAGGTGTATATGCCACATATTTTTTCGGCAGGTCATCCTCAGGCAACCTTTCCTGCCGATGAATGTTGGTGACAGGCACCTCGGCAGTGGGAATGAGGTAAAGGTCCCAGCCTTTGGCCTTAAAAAGATCCTCCTCAAATTTCGGCAGCTGACCGGTCGCGGTCATGGAAGCGGAATTGACCATAAACGGCGGCAAAATTTCTTCATACCCATGCTTCTGGGTATGAAGATCCATCATAAAATTGATCAAAACGCGCTCCAGGCGTGAGGCAAAACCCTTTAATAAAGCAAAACGCGCCCCGGCAAGTTTTGCAGCCCGTTCAAAATCAAGAATTCCGAGGTCTTCGCCAACCTCCCAATGCGCCTTGGGTTCAAAGGAAAATTTGGGGATATCCCCCCAGCGTTTGACCTCTCGGTTATCATTCTCGTCATGCCCATGCGGCACTGAGCTATGGCACAGGTTGGGGATCCCCATGACGATATCATTTAAATCACTCTCTACAACGACAAGACTTTTTTCAAGATCCCTGATGTGCGGACCTATTTCCCGCATTTCCGCGATAAGTTTATGATCGTCCTTTTTCGCCTTTTTTAATGCAGCGATTTCCTTAGATGCTATTTTTCGTTTATTGCGTAGCTGTTCAAGCTCTGCGAGCAAAAGCCGGCGCTCCTTATCAATGGCCTCGAACTCGTCAATTCGGGATTCCGCCATTCCCCTTAATTTAATATTTTCTCTCACCAGGGATATGTTATCCCGGATAAATCGCAACTCAAGCATGGTGTTTGCCTCTTAGAGCTAATGTAATAATATTTACGGCCATTTTTCAGTAACGAAACAAGGGAACAAGCGCCCAGTAGCACTACTCCCCTGTCTATAAACAACTTCATAAAAAAGTACAAGGTCCTGCTGTATAAAGCGGAATCAGGTTAAGATTTCCTAATTCCATTGAACTAAACTTGGCGATCAGGTAAAAAACTTCTAAAACATTCAAAATTACTGCGCTTAGCGCACCGGCGACAATACGGGTTATCTTGAAATTACACAACAATATCATTACATTTTTAGCTGAGCTTAAAAAGTCAATCCGCGTTTTAGGGCTGCTGATTATCAGCGGGACAGTTGGTCTTTACCTAATTTCCCCGGCATTGCTTTTAGGCCTACAGATTCACCTCGGTCAAAAACTTGCTTTTTTTACAGTAGCGGAACCGTTTCTGGCGCATGCCAAGCTCTCTTTCTTTGTTACGCTTTTTGCCTGTATGCCGGCAATAACCTATTACATTTGGATAGCTGCGGGAACACCTTTCAAGATTGCAAAATCAGCCATCCACTGGTATCTGCTGTTTACCTGCCTCCTGTTTTATGCCGGCGCCGCCTTCTGTTATTTTATCACCCTGCCCTTTGGAATTAATTTTTTGCTCGGCTTTCAGTCGGTACAACTGAAGCCGGTAATATCGGCAGGTAAATTTGTGACATTCATAGCCATCTTTATTCTGGCATTCGGGGTAATTTTCGAACTGCCGACATTTATGATCTTCAGCGCCAAAGTAGGACTTTGCAAGCGCCAAACTTTCCAGCGCCATCGTCGCTACGCCATCCTCGCAATCAGTATACTGGCCGCCGTCCTTACGCCAACCCCGGATATATTTAATATGATGCTTATGGGTGTACCTTTATATCTATTATATGAAGCTGGAATTATTGTGATGAAGGTATTAAAAATTTGATGGCGCCATCAATATTCTTTGATGATAAATCCGTGCCGCAGCAGTAATGCGGAGGTGACACCGCACCTAGGGGTCAGACCGCAGGAAGGACTCCCTTTCTTTAAAAACACTGCGGTGACCGGCTGAGAATGTGCTATTGCAAGAACCTGCCGGGCGCCATTAAGATAATTTGCCGTTACGTCATCACCTGATACGTTGACAACTAGAGCACGACCGGCAAGCACATCTCCGCCGTCACCGTTAACAATATCAGCGGCCGGCCGCGGAGTAGACAAGCCGCCAAGCTGCTCCGGACAGACAGGAATCCAGATGCCGTCAGCCATGGCCCGACGACAGATTTGGTTCGGTTTTAATTTGCCGTCATATCTGGTACAAAAACCAGCCAAACAGGCACTGACCAGATACAGAGGAGGGGTCGAGGTTTCCATGCACGGAAAATTATCTAATCACAAAGAAAAAATATTATTAATCATCGGCGGCGGCGGCATCTGTATGCTGATGATCCTTTGGCTACTACTTTCGCCTTATAATGGAGTACTGCCTTATTTTAAGATCAGCAAAAACCTTGACAATCTCCGCAAGGAAAACATGGCACTTGCAAAACAAAATGCCCTGTTACGAGAAGAGATCGATAAACTTCGACATAATTCCGCTTACCTGGAAGAAGTCGCGAGAAAACAACATGGACTAATCAAAAAAAACGAGACAATATATGACCTTAGGTCCAAGGCAAAAAAACATTGATACCGCCGGTTGCAGGCCGGCCTGTCGATTTCAGGTAACGGACCACGGGGTACAAGTAGAACGATCGACTATACTTGGGTATGTTGGCGTCCTGATCGCACCCCAATGGCACTTCCGTTGTAGGTTCTCGCATCATGTGGCCGCTTACGATTTCAGCAGAGCCCACCGGGCTCGGAAGATATCATGCTCATGAAAAGCCACCCCGAGGTGAACAACCGCCTAAAGCGCCGGACGATGAGCCTGCGGAACCAGCAGAGGATCTGCTGCAAAAGGGTGAAATGTTTTTTTTGATTTTCTTGCTGCCGCATTTCTTGCAGACAACTTCATAAATACGTGATGCGGAAGGCACTATGGCCTCGAACAGGGCCTGGCAATCCTGGCATCTGAACTCGTAAATAGGCATTTTCTCTCCTCCATTTTTTGCCGATATTGCGGACACAACGATTAAACTAATCTTTCCTGTTCAAAACGCGGCGCCTCGTGATATATTACCTGCTGAGGTC
>CAYWUR010000187.1:0-4619 GCA_964460745.1 uncultured Desulfobulbia bacterium
AATCCCGCGGGGGCAACTCCATGTCGGTTCGATTCCGACCTCCGGCACCAGCAATAATTAAGGGATTAACCGGTTCTGGTTTCTCCCTTTTTTTTATGACGCTGTCCTCAAATTTATCAAGGAGCATCTGCCATGGAGTCATGGTTCAGTGCTGTTATCCTCGGCGCGGTAGAGGGCCTTACCGAGTTTTTGCCTGTTTCCAGCACCGGTCATCTCATTCTGACCAATTCATTACTCGGCCTCGGTGGCGAGAAAATCGCGGCCTTTGACGTCATTATTCAGCTTGGGGCGATTCTGGCCGTGCTGGTTCTTTACCGACAGCGTTTTGTGGGGCTTATTGTGCCGGCCCCGGCTCTTCGTTTTTCGGGCCGTCGCGGTCTGTGGTTGTTGTTTTTAACCTCTCTGCCCGCTTCGATCGTCGGCCTTCTGACGCATGGCTATATTACCCGCTATCTTTTTGGCCCCCTGACCGTGGCTGCGGCGTTAGGTGTCGGCGCCCTCGCCATCCTTTATGTGGAAAGCCGGGAATGCGACGGTCGTTTCGAGACGCTTGATGATATAACGCCGTTGCTGGCGCTGGGTATAGGCCTTTTTCAATGCGCCTCTCTATGGCCCGGCTTTTCCCGCTCCGCCGCTACTATTATGGGCGGCATGCTGCTTGGCGCCCGCCGAGACCTTGCGGTTGAGTATTCTTTTATCGCGGCGGTGCCGATTATGATCGCCGCCACCGGTTTTGATTTTTTGAAAACCTACCACCTGTTCAGCGCTGCTGATTTTGTTTTTCTGGCCATAGGCTTTGTGGTGTCTTTTGTCTCTGCCTGGGCGGCGGTACGTTTTTTTATAGTCATGTTGACGAAAATAACGCTACGCCCCTTTGCCTGGTATCGCCTGGCGCTTGTTCCCCTGATCTATTTCTTCTGGCGTTGATTAGTATTGTCTGGATATCGTGTGTTGATCACGGGTACAAGCACCCAGGACGGTGCTGCCGCTACAGATATGGAGTTTAGCCGTATTGCCGTCTTGTATGCCCTATGGTCGGTTTCATGTGAGGTCTGTTGAAGGCATGTCTTTGATGATTTTTGTTTCAAATTTACAGGGGAGACGGTTGTGAAAATCGCTCTTGCACAGATAAATCCACGAATCGGCGATTTTACATACAACGGCGCAAAAATATTGCGTCGGGTTGAGGAAGCCAAGGCAAAGGGCTGTGACCTGATAATCTTTCCCGAGTTGGCCTTGAGCGGTTATCCGCCCCAGGATTTATTGGAAAGGGATGCCTATCTTGCGGACCATAAAATTGCGTTTGTCAAATTGGTTAACGGTATAACCGGTATCGGCGTGCTTTGCGGGATGATTACCAGAAACGAAACCAACCGTGGGAAGCCGCTGCATAATAGTGCAATATTATTCGAGGACGGCGAAATTATTTGTTCCGTCAACAAAAAACTGTTGCCGGCTTATGACGTCTTTGACGAGACGCGCTACTTTGAACCAGGTCGTCGCAGCGCCACCGTTTCCTATAAAGGCCTGCGGCTGGGGGTTACCATTTGCGAGGATATCTGGAACGAGGCGGAGGTTTTTCCCTCTCCATTATATCAGGCGGACCCGGTAAGCGAACTTGTCTCCGCGGTTGTGGCCGAGGGCGGGAGGATCGATCTACTCATTAATATTTCCGCCTCACCTTTTCATATAGGCAAGTCCTCAATAAGACATAAAATACTTGCCGGAATTTGTAAGAAATTTGATCTGCCACTGGTATACGTCAACCAGGTAGGCGGCCAGGACTCTCTGCTTTTTGACGGCAATAGTCTGGCCATGAATTCGGCGGGCCGGGTGGTCGTCCGCGCTGCCGGATTCAAAGAGGATATGGTGCTTTTCGCCGCTGAAACCCTAAAGGAAAATCATGTTGTCCCGATTGTCCCGCCGACCAGGGTGGTTCCTGAAAGGGATGAAACAGCGGCGGTTTTTGAGGCCCTGGTGATGGGGGTCCGTGATTATGTTGCCAAGTGCGGTTTCAGCAGGGTTGTCTTGGGTTTAAGCGGCGGCATTGATTCCGCCTTGACCGCGGCCATTGCCTGCGAGGCGCTGGAAGCGGAAAATGTTTTGGGGGTGGTGATGCCTTCACCGTTCACATCTAAGGAGAGCATCGAGGACGCCCATGGTTTGGCCGTAAGCCTCGGATGCGGTTACGAAAGCCTGCCGATTACCGGTATTTTTAAGGCGTACGGGGAGACCTTAAGCCCCTTGTTTTCAGGAGAGCGGTCTCCGGGGGTGACGGAGCAAAATATTCAGGCCCGCATCCGGGGCAATTTGCTGATGGCTATCTCCAATAAATTCGGGCACATGGTTTTAAGCACCGGCAACAAATCCGAGATGGCGGTGGGCTATTGCACACTATATGGTGATATGAGCGGCGGGTTGGCGGTAGTCGCCGATGTCCCCAAACAATTGATTTACAAATTGGCAAGCCATGTGAACCGGGACGGCGAGATTATTCCGGCCCGGATTCTCAGCAAGGCGCCAAGCGCCGAACTTGCTCCGCATCAATTTGATCAGGACGACCTGCCGCCTTATGATGTTCTCGATCCCATTCTTGCCGCCTATCTGGAAGAAAATCGCAGTATTAATCAGATAGTGCGAATGGGGTTTGATCAGGGCCTGGTAGAGGATATTGTCCGGCGAATCAACAGGAACGAATATAAGCGGCAACAGGCCCCGCCATGTCTTAAGGTGACCACCAAGGCCTTTGGCTACGGTCGTCGCTATCCCATTGTCCAACATTATCAGGAAGGGGCATACTAATGACTTCTCGCCTGGCTGTTCTTTTGTTGCTTGTCGCCGCTTTTATTCTTATTATGCGTGAAAATCTGACCCAGCGGCCAAAGCGCTTGTATCAGACAACTACCGGCCAGGTGGAGATGTGCCTTTCGTGCCATAAAACCGAAAAACTTGATACGGCGCATGACACCAGGGTTCTGGGTTGCTCCACCTGCCACCTTGGGGCGCCGCGGGCTATCGACAAGAAGGCGGCTCATAAAGGGTTGGTTATTAATCCCGGGGACTTGCGGGTGGTGGAAAAGACCTGCGGTATAGACGGCTGTCACGCGCCGGATGTTAAAAGAGTTAAGAATTCCCTGATGGCCACCAACCGGGGCATTCTGGCGACCCTTCTTTATTATTGGGGTGAAGCGCCGGATCAGCGCGGTGATTTCAGTGTGGAGAAGCTGCTGGCCGGCGGGACCGACTCTCTGGCGATCGATTATTACCGAAAATTATGCGGCACCTGTCATCTCTGGAAACAACGGCGTGATTTTCCCGGATTTTTCGGCGAAAAGGGCGGCGGCTGCACGGCCTGCCATTATGTGCCCCCCCCAGCCGGCGACCCGCCGGCAGGTAAAGGTCTGTCATGGCTCCGGGTGCTGCTGGGCCGGCAGCCTTCCAAGCAGCCACATCCGCTGATCACCAAAAAAGTTCCGATGGATAACTGTCTGCGCTGTCACAACAGAAGCGGACGGATCGGCGTTTCCTATACCGGTGTTTATGAAGCCGAAGGATATGGTACGCCGTATGAAAACGGCGGTTTGTCATCGAAAAAATTGCCGGGCTCCCGCTTTTATCAGGAGTTGCCTGATGACGTTCATCACAAAGAAGGCATGACCTGCATAGACTGTCATACCAGAAATGAGATAATGGGCGACGGTAACAATTTTGCCCATTATGAAGAACAGCTTGAGATAAGCTGTATTACCTGCCACACTGCCGGCACTCCCGGCACAACCAGAAAAAATAATACCCTGCCCAACCTGAAGGCCGTGGGTGACAACTATTTTTTGTTTGACAAGCTTACCGGGCAGCCGCATCCCCTGCTGCCGCCAAAAGCGGGAACCTGCGATTATCCGGGGCATAAACGCTTATTATGTGAATCCTGTCACTCCACTTGGGTGCCGCAGTGTTATGGCTGTCATGTGAAGAGGGATATGAACGAAACCCATCTTGATAAGCTTACCATGAAAGAGACGCCGGGCTGGTGGGAGGAAGGCCTTTCCTATATCCGTTATGAGCAGCCGACTCTGGCCGTCTGGGCCGACAAAGTCGTCGTGGTCACGCCCGGTTGTCAGGATATCGTTACATTGCTTGATAAAAAGAGTAAAATAACGGGCGGCTTTAATCATCTCACCATGGCGGCTATTAGTCCGCACACCACCCAGAGCGCCGGCAGAAGCTGTGTTGATTGTCACACTTCCCCCAAGACTGTTGGCCTGGGTGAGGGCACTCTCCAGCGGGTGGCTGGTCAATATAAATTTACGCCGCTGGGGCAGGGGGTCGAGACCGTAGCCGGCAGGACGGCGCCTCTTGACGCCTATGTTTCCATCGATGGCCGGCCTCTGCAAAATAGTTCCCGTGCCGATTTGCGGCCGTTTAACAAGGAGGAACTGGCGAGGATTTTAAGGGTCGGCCGGTGCCTGCCATGTCATCGGGATTACAACGATCCGGTTTTTGTCGACTATGACAGGAATAAACAATGTAGCGTATTTGAGGAATGAGACCACTTTTTGTAAAGCGGAAAGTAACTATTCAGTAGGGGCAATAAATTCCCATAAACTCGTAACCGTAACTGT
>CAYWUR010000188.1:0-4599 GCA_964460745.1 uncultured Desulfobulbia bacterium
CCCTTTATTTTTTTAACCTGGGACTGGACGGCCAGATACTCAATAATTCGTTCCTTGGGTTTCGCAAGGCCGTAATGATCCTCATCCAGCACCACTTCGGCGGCGACGATATCGGTTTTGCCCCTGGTTTTCTCACGCCAAGGCAGACTGACAATACAGTCTATATAGTTCCGCACCACAGTGGCTTCCGCCGACATAGGCTGCATCATGCCAAGTTTCTTCAACTCTTTCAGAGCCTTGGCGTGGGCGGCTTTGGGCAACTTCTTATTATTTATGGCGTCTTCCAGCTCCTTCAACTCGGAAGCAGCCTCATTATTAGCGCCCATCTCCTTCTGAATGGCCTGCATCTGCTCGGCCAGATAATAGTCCTTCTGGTTTTTCTCGAGCTTCTTTTTGACACGTGTCCGGATGCGCTGTTCAAGACCGGCTATCTCGATTTCACGTCGTATGGAAACTAAAACTGTTTCCAACCGCTCAATAACGGAAAAGGTCTCCAGTATTTTCTGCTTTTCGGCAGTCTTTACAGGCAAATGTGAAGCAACCACGTCCACAAACTTGGCAGGACTGTCAATCGTGACAAGTGATTTGGCTACTTCTTTGGGAATTTTTTTATGGTAGCCGCAATATTCTTTGAATGATGCGAGGATCTCCCGGACAAAAGCGACCGCCGCCGGGCCGGACACATCTTCCTCGCCAACATCTTCCACCTCCGCCATAAAGTAAAGATCGTTTGGTAAAAAACGTTTAATCCTGCCGCGTCTTTTTCCTTCGACCAGGGCCTTGATCGTCCCATCCGGCAAACGCAGCAACTGCATGATCCTGGCCACCGTACCTACCAGATAAATACCGTCTTGCCGCGGCGCATCCACGCCGGCATCCATCTGGGTAGCCAGCAGAATTTCCATCTTCTTGGCCATTGCCACTTCCAGGGCTTTAATGGATTTCCGGCGGCCAACCACGAGAGGGGCGAGCATATGAGGAAAAACCACAATGTCCCGTAACGGCATCAATGGAAATTGCTTTGTAGTAAAGTTAATCTGCTCCATAAAACACCTGGCAAACCCCTTTTTTATATCTTACCGCCCGGGTAACCATTCAGTGAGATGCCTGGCAATAACAATAACCACAGAGCTGTAACTGTTCAGCGGTGCTTCAGATTTGTTCATTTGGGACTTCGATGCATACTTCCTGTATTCGAGAAGGCCCAAATGGACAAAGATGGAGTGCTGCTGAACAGTTACCCGCCCGGCTATGCACTCTTCTTGGTCTTTGTATCCTTATAAAGGATAACCGGGAAATCACCGTTTAAAATTACTTGCTCACTGATTATGCACTCCTGTGCATTGGGGTCGGAGGGCAATTCATACATAACATCAAGCATCGCCTCTTCCATGACCGACCGTAGCCCCCGGGCGCCGGCTTTTCTTTTAAGCGCTTCCCTGGCAATAGCGGTCAACGCCCCTTCCGTAAAACGCAGCTTTATATTATCCAGTTCAAACAGTCGTTCATACTGCCTGGTAAGGGCATTTTTCGGTTCCCGCAGGATACGGACAAGGTCTTCCTCCTCCAACTCATTCATGGTGGCGATGACCGGCAATCTGCCCACCAGTTCCGGGATCAGGCCAAAACGGAGCAGGTCTTCCGGTTGCACGGTGGCGAGGATTTCTCCCACCTTTTTTTTGGGTTCGCTTACCACCTTGGCACCAAAGCCGATGGATTTGGTACCCTTCCTCTTTTTAACCACCTTTTCCAGACCGACAAAAGCACCGCCGCAAATAAAGAGAATGTTGGAGGTATCGATCTTAACCAACTCCTGCTGCGGATGCTTCCTGCCGCCCTTCGGGGGAACGCTGGCCACTGTTCCTTCTATAATCTTAAGCAGGGCCTGCTGAACGCCCTCACCGGAAACATCCCTGGTAATGGAAGGGCTGTCCGACTTCCGGGCAATCTTGTCAATCTCATCGATATAAATTATGCCCCGGCTGGCTTTACGAACATCATAATCAGCGGACTGCAACAGGTTTACCAGGATATTTTCGACATCTTCCCCCACATAGCCCGCCTCGGTCAAAGTAGTTGCGTCGGCCATCGTAAAAGGCACATTGAGGATCCGGGCGAGGGTCTGAGCCATGAGCGTTTTACCGCTGCCGGTCGGCCCGATCAGAACAATATTGCTCTTCTGAACCTCGACATCGTTTCCCTTATTAAACTTCTGGACATCGATCCTTTTGTAGTGATTATGGACCGCCACCGACAGCACCCGTTTGGCGTGCGCCTGGCCTATTACATAATCACCAAGATGCTTGTTAATCTCCTGGGGCTTGAGGCTATGTTTCTCCCTGGCAATCTCGACGTCCTGCTTGCTGGCTTCTTCCAGAACAATCTCGTTGCACAGGTCAATACACTCATCACAGATATAGACTGCCGGCCCGGCAATAAGCTTTGCCACCTCATTCTGGCTTTTCCCACAGAATGAACAGAAACAGGAAGCATCCTTTTCGTCGGTATTCTTGGCCATGATTATGATTCCTCCTTGTGGTTAGCCCGCTTGAAAAGCACCTTATCAATTATCCCGTATTCCTTCGCTTCCGCAGGATTCATAAAAAAATCACGTTCCGTATCCTTTCTGATCTTTTTTATATTCTGGCCGGTATGCTCAGCCATGATCTTATTTAAGTCCTCGCGCATACGAAGAATCTCCCGGGCATGAATATCTATATCAGTTGCCTGTCCCTGAAAACCGCCCATCGGCTGATGAATAAGAATGCGAGAATTGGGCAACGCGTATCGTTTGCCATGCGCGCCGGCCGCCAGCAACAATGCCGCCATACTGGCAGCCTGCCCCATGCAGAGTGTGGAAATATCACATTTCACGTAACACATGGTGTCAAAAATGGCCAGACCGGCGGTAACCACGCCTCCCGGCGAATTCAAATAAAAGATGATGTCCTTGTCCGGGTCCTCCGCCTCAAGAAAAAGTATCTGGGCTATTATCAGACTCGCTATCTCATCACTAACCGCCGTCCCCAGAAAAATAATCCGCTCTTTAAGGAGCCGTGAATAAATATCATACGCCCGTTCGCCGCGCGGACTTTGTTCAACCACCATCGGAATCAAATTCATGCATGCTCTCCCGCAACCTTACTACGATTGCCCATTATCTCTATTTTTTAAATGATCACGGAGTTAAGCGCCCAAGGCGGCGCTGCTACCCCTTAGCTGCAACGCTCTTAAAGTCCGCCTGATCCATCAAGAACTTCAATATTTTTTCGTTGAGCAGTTCATTTATAAGCGGCAGCATATCTTCACGCTTTTTAAAAAACTTTTTAACCTCATCGATCGACATATTGTATTGTGCGGCTATTCGGCCGAGACCGTTGTTAATGTCCTCATCAACCAATTTTATACTTTCCTGTTCGGAAATCCGCTTGAGAATAAAGTCACCCCGAACCCGACGAGTTGCCGTTTCCTTATATTGCGCCGCCATCTCGTCAAGATTGATACCGGCGGCTTCCAGGGTAATTCCCTGCCGCTGTAAAGATTCCTCGGTCTGTTTAATATGTTCCTCGATTTCATAACGAACCAGCCGGGAAGGCACTTCAAAATCATGCTCTTCCAACAGTGCTTTCATTATCTTATCGGCAAGATCGCCCTGTAAGGCATCCTCTTTTTCCTTGAGTTTTTTTTCTTTAACATACTTTTTCAAGTCATCCAGGGAACTGAACTCCTCGCCGACATCCTTGGCGAACTCATCGTCGAGGTCGGCCACAACCCGCTCTTTAACGTCCTGAACCATTATCTTGAACTCAACTTTTTTACCAGCCAGTACCGGATTTTTATGGTCAGCCGGAAATTCTATTTCATGGACGGCTTCATCATGTTTCCGCATGCCGACAAGTTTTCCCTCAAATTCCTCGCCGTTTCGGCCGGCGCCGACATCCACGGTAAAATTTTCTCCCCCTACCTGTTTTAACCGTTCGCCATCGTGAAAACCCTGAAAATCAATAATCACGATATCATTTGTCCGTACCGGACGATCAGCCACGCTTTTCAAGGGGGCCATTTCCTTGCGCAGCCTTTCCAATTCCTCATTTACTTCGGCATCCTCGACAACCAATTCCGGTTTTTCAATTTCCAGCCCTTTATAATTTTTCAGTTCAAACCGAGGCCTGACATCAACCTCAGCCTCATATATAAAGGTGCCATCATCACTGAAGATATGTTTGGTAATCTCCGGATGAACCACCGCGTCTATCTTTTCCTGTTCCACTGCGTCAAAATAAGTTGACTGGACCAATGTTTCGCCGACTTCCGCCCGAATCTGCTCGCCGTAATTTTTTTCCAGGATAGAACGCGGCGCCTTACCCTTTCTAAATCCTTTCAGCTTAACGTCAGTCTTAAGCTTACGATATGCGGCGTCAAGTTCCTTGGAGACTTCCTCTGCCGGCAGTATGATCGTTATTTTTTTGGTCAGGGCACTCTTTTCTTCAACCTTAACATCCATCTATAACCATCCTTTTGAAATTATAAACTTCTTTTAATGTAACAGTTCAGCAAGGGAGACATATCTCCGCAAAACCTCTGCCTGTAAAAGTTTGC
>CAYWUR010000189.1:0-4591 GCA_964460745.1 uncultured Desulfobulbia bacterium
CCATGAAACAGGCGCGCTATTCTCCGACAAATGCAGGGCATTTCGGTCTGGCGGCCTCCTATTACACCCACTTCACATCCCCCATCAGACGCTATCCCGATCTGCTGGTACACCGTGCCCTTACCGAACTGCTGCATGACGGACGGCGCGGACGGCCCGGGCAAAAATCCGTTAAAACGGGCAGCCCCGCGCCGCTTGCCGAGGCGGGCGATTTCCTGTCCGGCCGGGAAAGGCTTGCCGTAAAAGCGGAGCGGGAAATGGACGACCGCCTGAAAGTGCGCTTCATGGCCGACAAAATCGGCGAGACATACGACGGCGTCATTTCCGGAGTTACCGCCTTCGGCCTCTTTATTGAGCTGCTGGAAACCTTCATCAGCGGAGCAGTGGCGCTGACCGCCCTGAAAGACGATTATTACCGGTTTGACCAGAAAAATCATCGGCTCATCGGCGCCAATACCGGCAGAATTTACCAAATAGGCGATCCGGTGCGTGTAACACTTAAAAGCGTCGAAATTCAACGGCGCCACATCAATTTTGTCATTAGTTCGGAAGTGAGGAGTAAGACGTGAGGAGATTGCTCAACAATATCGCCATAGTATTGCATCAGCCCAAGTATCCGGAGAATATCGGGGCGGCGGCCAGAGTGGCCAAAAACATGGGAATCTCCCGGTTAATCGTCGTCAGGGATACCGAACCGGACCGCGACAGGATGTTGAAGATGGCCACCCACAAGGCGGCTCCCTTAATCGACCGGATGGAAATATACAACGACCTCGGCATGGCCCTGGCGCCGTTTGCCGTGATAGTCGGGACCACGGCCCGACACGGCCGGCAACGGCGGTTCGAAAAATCAACCAGGGAAATCATCGAGGATATCCTCCCCTTTCTGGAACATAATCAAATCGCCCTGCTCTTCGGCCCGGAGGAAAGGGGCCTTTCCAACGACGATCTCAAGTACTGCAATATCATAACGACCATCCCCACGGCCGAATTTTCTTCCCTGAATCTGGCCCAGGCTGTCGCTATTTTCTGCTATGATCTTTATTATCACATAATAGAAGAATACGGGAAACACCGCGGCCAACGGCACGTTCCCAGGCTGGCGAGTTCTTATGAACTGGAGGGAATGTATGAGCACATTGAACAAATGCTGGGGGCAATCGGTTTCCTGAAAACAGAGGATAACACCTACTGGCTGCGCAACATCCGCATTTTTTTAGGCCGCACGGCATTGCGCGCCAAAGAGGTAAAAATAATCAGGGGTTTTTGCCGGCAGTTTCTATGGTCGGCAGACAGAGGACGGCATGAGAAACAATCTTCTTGATATATATAATTCTCTCCACCGTTGCTTCGGCCCGCAGCACTGGTGGCCCGGCGACTCGCCGTTCGAGGTGATGGTGGGGGCGGTGCTTACGCAAAATACCAGCTGGATCAACGTCAGCCGGGCGATTGCCAATCTCAGGGCGGCGAAACTTCTTTCCTGCACGGCGTTGACCGCGCTGCCTGTTGAAGAGTTGGCGGTTATGATAAGACCGGCCGGTTATTATAATCTGAAGGCAAGACGCCTCAAGAATCTGCTGGCCCTTATTGATGAAAAATATCAAGGCCGGCTGGCCGATTTTCTGGAAGAGGAGACAATGGAACTGCGCCGATCATTGCTGTCAACCAAGGGGATAGGGCCGGAAACGGCGGATAGTATACTGCTGTATGCCGCCGACCGACCGGTTTTTGTGGTTGACGCCTATACCCGGCGTTTTTTGATTAGACACGGTCTCATATGTGAGGAAGACGGCTACCATGAGATACAGGATCTATTTGTCGACACCCTGCCGGAGGATGCGGCCCTCTATAACGAGTATCATGCCCTTATCGTCAGGCTCGGCAAAGAATTCTGTAAAAAGAGGAAGCCGTTGTGTTCCTGTTGTCCTTTACAGGAAACATCATTTTTTACTTAAGCATCTTAATTATCATTCCGATACATTACAATCACGGCATATTCGTAAAAAATTACAGCCGCCGGCAGTGCCTTACAACTTTATGTAGTTGCCGGGCGTTCAACGCGGCATAAACTGGCGACATACTAAACGGGCGACACACTATATGTATACTTCCATATTTCGTGACACCACTACGCCTTGTATAGGCAAAATTCTTAACTTAGCCGGCGGCATATTTATTATGAGTCCATCAATTTTGCTTGACAATAAATTTGGCCTACGCTAAAAGGGTTCAAAGTCCTTGGCCAATATTACTCATCAGACGGACCGGTTTTCAGCAATTGGGGGCGAAAAAACCGGGAATCCATCTGTGATGTATTCGTAAAAAGTCCATACGTGACTTTTTCAACGCATACATCAAACATCCACAAGAAAGGAGGCAAAATGAGAGATCGGCAGTGGGTTTTACTCTGGACAGCCGTTATCCTGCTGGCCGCATGGCCGGCGGGCAAAGTGCTGGGCGCCACGGTGTCTGGTCGCGCCGGCACGGTTCTCGAGTGGTTCGATGACGCTCAGGAAAACACGGCGGTTCCCTTTTATCAATATTTATTACTGAATGTCAAAGACATCGACGGCAACGGCCTCAACTTCAGAGGATACGGCCGGCTGGCTATCGACCTGCAGAACGAGGTTAATACAGACAGCCGTCTCTATTACGCCTATCTTGAAAAAAAAGATATCCTCGCCAACCTTGATTGCAAACTAGGTCGCCAGTTCATCTCAACGACGGCCGGGGCCTCGGTTATGGACGGCCTTTATCTCAAGTACAGGAATCTCGGCCCTCTGGACGTGGCACTGTACGGCGGCGGCGACGTTACCTATTACGACAAATATGACGCCGGCAACATGGTGGTCGGCGGCAAGCTTGCCGGTCATTTTCTGGACAGCCTTGATCTAGGCCTCTCCTACCTACAGAAATGGGATGACGGCGACTTGACCCACGAGCTCTTCGGCTTTGACCTGGATTACAACTACGATAATATCCTCGCCGTTTACAACGAAACACAGTTCAGCTATCTGGCCGACAGCGTCACCTATTTCCTGGCCGGCGCCAAATATTACCGGAATCCCAAATGGTCGTTGCGCACCGAATATCTTTATTCACTGCCCGTTTTCTCGTCCACCTCGATTTACTCCGTCTTTGCCGTTGACAAATATGAAGAATTAATGGCCGAAGGCGTCTACAGACTCGGCGGCGGCCTGCGCGGTTTCGCGCGTTATACCAGGGAAATGTATGACGAGACAGCCGACGCCAATGTCCTGGAGGCTGGTCTGGAAAAAATACGCACCAACCGTATTTCGGGCTATCTGAGTACTATTATCCGACAGGATGAAGACGGCCAGGACCTCAGGGGCGTCAAGGCTCGAGCCGCTTATTACTTTAATAAGCTTCTACAGGCCGGCGTCGGCGTGGATCTGAATGTTCTGGAACGGCGCATCGAGGATGATGATGAAACCACCAGCAAGCTGTACTGGGCGGACGTCACATCGCAGCTCACCGGCAGAATAAACGTCCAGGCCAAGCTTGAGCGTGTGGAAAGCGACCTTTGGGATCATTACTACCGCGGCCGTATCGGTCTGAATATCAATTTCTAAAAGAATAAGGAGGCTAGATATGATTCGCAGCATTTTGCTGGCCATGGCGGCTGTCATGTCCCTCTGGACGGGTGCGGCTCGTGGCGCGGATTTCAACCATGCCGAACACCTTACCTATGTTGAAGATTCCCCCTGCTCTACCTGCCATGTCGAGGATGCCGGCAACATCGTGCCGGCAAAGCAGGTATGTCTGGAATGTCATGAGCAGGATTTCGTCAATGAAGTCAACCTGCCCGGCCTGAAAACGCATGGACCGCTCTGGGTGATGAATCACCGGCCGGCCGCCAAAGGCAATACGCCGGCCTGCGCCACCTGCCATCAGCAGACTTTCTGCCTGGATTGCCATAAAGCCGGCTTTGCCGATGAACAGGGAGATTTCGGCAATAATATGGTCAACGTGCACCGCTCTGATTTTCACGTCACACATCCGCTGGCGGCGCGCGTCAACCCGCAGTTATGCACGAGCTGCCACGAGACCGGCTTCTGCAACGATTGCCATAATCAATTCGCGCCGGCCGATCTGGCCATTGTCTCTCATCGCCGGGGCTGGAGCGATCTGACGGTCGGCTCTACCGGTCCGGCCCACGCGCGGTTCGGCGACGAGGCGTGCGAAAAATGTCATGTAAATTCGGTGCTGCCACGCCATGAGTGGTCAAACAGCCACGCCCGGGAGGCCCGCAAGAATCTGGCAACCTGTCAGGCCTGCCATCCGGAAGGCGATGTCTGTCTGACCTGTCACAGCGCCAGAAGCGGCTTGCAGGTCAACCCCCATCCGGCGGACTGGGGTGATATGAAAGATCGCTTAGAACGAGCCGGCGGCGGCGGAACCTGCCGAAAATGCCACTAAACCGAACCAGTAAAGTATCCCGACTGACAGCCGGGCTTTAAGATCAAAGATGGCTAACCATATTAAACGCCGTCATATTTATTATCATCATTATTAGTAACTATTCAGTAGGGGCAATAAATCCCCATAAACTCGTAACCGTAACTGTTCA
>CAYWUR010000190.1:0-4570 GCA_964460745.1 uncultured Desulfobulbia bacterium
CGATCAGTATTATTACCGAGTGGCCGTTGTTCCTCTCGCAGCAGATATCTTTCAGCATGCGGGCCGTTTCGCCTTCCCAAAAAATCAGCTTTATGTCGAAGGAGACGCTTGTGGCAAGCAGGGCGGCAAAATCCTGGACCGGTCCGCATGTCGGTGGTACAGGCCGGTTGCATTGTTTGCAGGCCTCTCTGATGATTCGCGTCCATCGTTCCTTTTGCCGCGGCGCCCGGTTCTGCCGATCATGGCGGACAACGCAGAAGCGTGACACAAAGGGGTACAGGCCGGTCGCGCCCAGTTCCGTGGCTTTTTGCATGAAGAAATCCATCTTTTTGCCCTTCAGGAGGGCCTGGCCGACATGCAGGGCCGGTCGGTGATCCGGATTTTCTCGTTTGACGGCGAGGATCGTCGCCTCGACCCGGCCGGCGGCGACCCGCTCGATTCTGGCATCGTAACTTGCGCCGTGGCCGTCAAAGAGAAGAACGTGATCGGCAACTTTAAGCCGCAGGACGGCAACCATATGGCGGGCTTCCTTGCCTGTCAAAATAGCGGTTGTTCCTGTTATCTGCGCGGGATCAATAAAAAAACGGCGCATCCTGTCCTCTTTGTTAATCTCAAAGCGATAAACCTGAAATATAACGACAGCCCGGATCAGCCTTTCGACAAAAAAGCAGGGCGGCCCATTCCTCGGCGGTTTCAAGGGCGGTACACGCAAGGCCTCGGTTCCCATATGTCGTCTTGATGGATTCCGCCTGCTCACCCTTGAGAATGCCGGAAATGATCAGCCGGGCCTGCCGGCCGGGTTGGCCGGTGCTTAAGAGGCGCACGATTACGGGCGCCAGGTTTATCAAGATGTCATGGGTGATGTTGGCAACGATCAAATCAAAAGAGTTAACCAGGCCGGCGATATCCTCCCCACTGATCGTTATAATTTTTTCAAGACCGTTCCGGCGGATATTGTCGCGCGCCGTCGCCACTGCGTCCAAATCCTTGTCGACCGCTGTTACTTCCCGGGCGCCGAACAGCGCACAGGCCATGCTCAGGATACCTGTACCCGTGCCGACATCGAGAACCCGTGCCGGTCTTGGTTCAGCGGCGCGGTAAATAGAATCCAGCAACTCAAGGGCCAGCCGGGTGCTGGCATGTTGACCGGTGCCGAATGCCAGACCGGGGTCCAGTTCGATAACCGCTTCGCCGGCGCCCGGCGGTTGGTTGCCGGGCGTATAAGTTTCCCAGGAGGGTTTGATAAGCAGGCGCGGCGTAATCCGGAAGGTCGTAAAAATTTTTTTCCATTCTTCTCCCCAGTCCTCTTCCTGAATGTCATCCAGAGAAAGCAAGGGCGGCGTCTCCTGGAAAAATTGCCGGAGATCGGTTAGAAAAGACCGTAGCTGCGCGGTCTTGGCCTCGGGAGCAGGCAGAGGCGGCTCTCTGTTCTCCGGCGCGGCAAGGTAGCCTATAACCTTTTCATACCCGGTCTCCCCGGCGGCCGCTATTTCAACACCGCTGCCCGTGAGGCCGGCAAGGAAGGCCGCCACGGCATCGGTCATCCGCGGGACAACCTTGATGGTTACCCTGGTCCACTGATGTGGTGGCCTATGTTGAAAGGTTTTTACCGTCATATCCGATGCCCCGCAGCTAATCTTTTTTTTGCAGGTCTGGCCGCAACAGCTTTCTCGATGGAATATTTTTCCGCGCCGTTAAATCGGCTCGTTCTTTCCCGGCAGGGTGTGAGGTTGCAACACCCGCAGTCGGCCGGTTCACACGGATCGGTATGAATCATGATATCGCCCTCTTCGCCGATGGCCGACAACAGGGCTGCGTTTATCTCGTCTTCAGCGGCATGAATTTTAGACAAAGGCCAATAGCGGGGCAGGATAATATGCAGATCAATATGATGATAGCGGCCGGAACGCAGTGCCCGTAATTTGTGGGGGTATAGCCAACCCGGTTTTTTTATTTCATTGAAGGCCGTGACGATTCGGTCCAGGAGAGCCGGATCAGCCTCATTCATCAGGTTTTTAACGGCATTTTGCAGAAGGCGCAGCCCCGGCAGCAGAATATTGATCGCCACCAGACAGGCGACAAGAGGATCAAGCCAGCTCCAGCCGCTGAGGTGAACAAGGAGCAGGCCGATAATGACGCCGGCGCTGGTATAAAAATCAGCAAGAAGGTGCCTGCCGTCCGCCGTAAGCGCTTCTGATTTGTGTTTTTTGCCGGAACGTAGTAGATAAACACCGACGAGCAGATTAATGATGCCGGCCCCGAAAAGCATGATACCGCCAAAACCGATATTTTCCGGCGGCCGGGGTGTAAAAAAAGCAGGGACCGCTTCAATAATAATCGTTATGGCGGCCAGAATGATAAGGCCTCCTTCAAGGCCGGCGGAAAAGGCCTCAATCTTGCCGTGGCCGTATGGATGATTTTCGTCGATCGGCTGAATGCTGACGTTGATGGTAAACAGCAGAAAAGCGCCGGTTACAACATTGATTATGGACTCCAGGGCATCGGAGAGAACCGCTTTGGAATTTGTAAGAAAGTAGGCAATGAATTTAATAACCAGCAGCAGCAGCGATATCATGAGAGCCAGCCAGGCTGCCCTGCGTAATGGGTGGTTAGTCTTCATACTATTTTAATGTATGATAATTATATGAGGATTGCAAGCGGCTGCCGTATATGTTTGACATTATGGATGAAATGGAACTGGAAAAATTGCTTGAACAAGTGCGTGCCGGAGATTGTGACGTACCTGCCGCCCTGAGCCGCTTGCGACATTGGCCGGCTGAAGAGTTGGATTTTGTCTGTCTGGATCACCATCGGCTTTCGCGGACCGGTTTTCCGGAAGTTGTTTATGGCGAAACCAAGACGGCGGAACAGATCGCGGCGATTATGGAAAAGATGATGCATCAGGGGCGGCTGGCCATGGCCACCCGGGTCAGCGCTGAAAAAGCCGCCGTCGTTTGTCGTAAAATTCCGGAGCTGGACTATCATGAGACCGCCGGAATGCTGGTCGGCAACGAAGAACGAATCGATACCAGCCGCGGCAGAGGAACTGTCGTGGTGCTTTCTGCCGGCACGTCGGATATCCCGGTCGCAGAGGAGGCCTTGCTTACGGCCCGTTGTCTGGGAAATACCGTTGAAAAGCTCTATGACGTCGGCGTGGCCGGCATGCATCGCTTGTTGGCACGGCAGGCCCTGTTGGCCAAGGCGAATGTTTTGGTCGTGGTTGCCGGCATGGAGGGCGCCTTGCCCAGCGTGGTGGGCGGCCTGGTGAATAAACCGGTCATCGCGGTGCCGACCAGCGTGGGCTACGGCAGCGGTTTCGGCGGCATCGCCGCCCTGCTGGGCATGCTCAATAGCTGTGCGCCAGGTGTGGCGGTTGTCAATATTGATAACGGTTTTGGGGCCGGCTGCATAGCGGCGGCCATTAATCGCAAGTAATTTAAAAAAACTTAAGAATGCGAATATATCCAATTTGACACTTTTTTCAAAAAAAGAGTATAATCGCTTCTTTTAATAAAAAGAAGACTTGAATCCGTGACGGCAAAACGATCAGATTTCTATTATCGTCTTGCATAACCTCCGTTTCCTTTGGGGCTTTTTGCGCCGTTATCACTTGGATAATCGAACAAAAAAACTGGTAAGGAGTCTGCCGGATGAACAAAAATTTTAAGTGGAAAATAGTTCTGTTAATTTCTTTGGTAGTTTTTTCAGGCGTTATTTTGTTGCCGTCCTTTTATAAGAATATGCCGGGTTGGTGGGGAAAATATCTGGCGCCTGAAGGGCTGAAGCTCGGTCTGGACCTGCAGGGCGGCATGCACTTGGTGTTGCGGGTCGACCTTGAAAAGGCCATTGAAAATTCACTTGATCTGGCGGCCGGCGACCTGAAGGAAGAGCTGGCTGAAAAAAAGATCACCCTGGTTAGAACCGCCTCCACCGATCCTCGTAAAATTAATTTCACTCTGCCTAATACCGGCGCCCTTGCCGCAGTGCAGGGGGTTCTCGATAATGACTTCCCCAATATTGACGTTGATGTGATTAAGGAGGCCGGCGCCTTCCCGCGGATTGTTTTAAGCCTTAAAGACGACGAAATCGATTTTATTAATAAAAATGCGGTAAATCAATCCTTGGAGATCATCAGGAACCGGATCGACCAATTCGGCGTGGCCGAGCCGGTTATTATCCGGCAGGGTTCGGATGAAATCGTTGTGCAATTGCCCGGGGTCAAGGATCCTGACCGGGCCTTGAGTCTTATCGGTCAGACCGCCCAGCTGGAGTTCAAGCTGGTTGATGACGAGGCCGCCCTTGATGTCGGACAATTAATCAGTCAGGCGAAGGAAAGCGGCCGGTGGTCGCCCGACAAGCTGAATAGCAGTGAAAGCAGGAAAAAACTTAATCTGCTTTTGCAGAACAAATTACCGTCCGATGCGCAGATCTATTTTGAAAAAAGGGTGGATAAAAAAACCGGGGTGGAGACGAAGACGCCTATTCTCATCAAGAACCAGATTCTGATGACCGGTGATATGGTGAAGAATGCCCAGGTGCGGGTAGGCGGTAATTTCAATGAGCCCTATGT
>CAYWUR010000191.1:0-4564 GCA_964460745.1 uncultured Desulfobulbia bacterium
TTTTTGTAACAGGCCGACATCCACCGCCAGAAAATTATGCGCCCCGCCGCGCAAGAGAAATTTTTCATTATTTATTTTGCAGAGTGTCAGATAGAGAGGTTGATCTTTTGCCGGCAGATTCACGGCGATTATAGCCGGCAGGTTTAATTTTTTCAGGAGGTCCGGGTCGGCATTAATCCGGCGGATCAGCAGGCCATTTTGTTTGGCCGTCAGTCGAAAATAAGTCGGGTCGTCATCTAAGCTGTCCAGAAATTGTTTGACTACGGGCTTGTCCATCTGCCATGGGATCATTGCCTGCAGAAGAGCGGCGCGACGGGAGGAACGAGGATCAATATCCCGCAGAAGCAATTCCAGTTCCGGGCCGGATGATATAACGGTTGCCGGTTGGCTGGTCGGCGGCAGTAATTTTTCGGCTCGGCCGGAATTTGCCGGTTCCGGCGCCGGCTTCAGTTGCGTCTGATTCCGTCGGCCGGTTTCGGGGAGCTTTGCAGCGGGGGCTTGCAGCGTTAAATTGACCGGGGGGGGTTCCCGCAAAAACAGCACCGCCATAATCAGTGCTGGCAGGAATACGGCAAAAGCAAAAATTATCCTCTTACCCGGTCGGGAAGCGGGCCGCTTGAAATTGTCCGTGCCGGTCAGTTCCCTGATGGCCGTTCTGGCGACGGGGCCGGTAATTTTTCGTCGGTTCCGGCCATAGGCGGTAAGCAGAGCGCGGTCGCAGGCAATATTAATCAGGCGCGGGATCCCCTGTGAGAATTTATATACAGCCCGGCAGGCCGCTCGATCAAAAAAGATATCCGGCTTGCGGGAAGCGAGGTTCAGCCGGTGGGTTATATACTCTCTGGTTTCCTTAAAGGTTAAAGGGGTAAGCAAACAACGCAAGGTTATTCTCTGTCCCAGCTGTCTTAGTTCGTAAGAGTCAAGCGTTTCCCCCAGTTCGGGCTGCCCGACCAGGATGATTTGCAAAAGTTTGTTTTTGGTCGTTTCCAGGTTGGAAAGAAGTCGTAGTTGTTCAAGGACCTCTCTGTTCAGGTTCTGGGCTTCATCGATCAGCAGAATAATTTTTTTGCCCTCACCTTTTTTCCGCAGCAGAAAGGCGTTTAAGGTATCTATCAAATTTTTGGCGTTTTCGGCTGCCGCGTCGATGCCGAATTCATCATTTATTGCCTTCAGCAAATGGACGGCATCCAGTCTGGGGTTAAAAATATAGGCCGCTTCAACCGTTTCATCCAGATTTTCAAGGAACACCCGGCAAAGCGTGGTCTTGCCGGTTCCTACTTCGCCGATGATTTCCACAAAACCTTCGCCCTGGGAAACCGCATAGGCAAGGTGTGCCAAGGCCTCTTCATGGCTCTGGCTTAAATAAAGATAAACGGGATCGGGTACAAGCTTGAAAGGCCTTTCCTTGAAACCGAAGAAATTTTTATACACCGTAAGCAGGCTCCTTGGCTATATTACGTTTGATGGAGGGCGCATGGTCTAATAATCTGAAAGAAATCCATTCTAGTCAAGATATTTTCTGTAATTATGGGGCACAGCCACTACCGCCCTTTTGGTGGCTTGACGACGGCAACAAGATTAAAGTAAGGTGCATAATTATAAATATCTTAGGCGCAAAGGGAGTAAGACTTTAAATGAATATGTTTAGGATGCAACCTTTATTGCAAAGGCCATTTCTAGGTATTGTAAACTTTATAACCCTGTTAGTAATGATGACGATAAACATTCAAGAACCCCTCGCCCATGAACTGACGACCCATTTGTACAAGACGACCCTGGATAACGGTCTTACGGTAGTGGTCAAAGAGACTCCGGGCACCAAGGTCGCCACGGTGCAGATCTGGGTAAAGGCCGGCAGTGTTTATGAAGAACCGCATGAGGCCGGTATAACCCATCTCATTGAGCACATGATTTTCAAAGGCACGCCCACCCGAGGGCCTGGCGCCCTGGCCGAGGCTATCGAAGAGGTTGGCGGCCGGATCAATGCGTATACCTACTATGAATATACAGTATATCACGCCACCTTGACGGCACGCCATTGGTCCATGGCCCTGGAAGTTTTAACGGATGCCGTGCTTCATTCCGTTTTTGATCCCGCCGAGCTTGAGCGCGAAAAAAAAGTGGTTCTCGAAGAGATCGGCATGCGTAACGACAGGCCGAATGTCAAGTTGTTTCAGAAAATGATGGCGCACGCCTATACCGTTCATCCATACCGGCTGCCTATTATCGGCAGCGAGGAAAGCATTGCCGCTATTAGCCGGGACGATATTCTGGCGTACATGAAAAAGCACTACGCCCCTGAAAACTTTACAGTGGTTGTGGTTGGGGATGTTAAGGGCGTTGATGTTGTTGAAAAAGTTAAAGCCTTGATGGGCGGTCTGGTTAGAGGGAATGTCGTAAATGCGCCCCTGCCGGTGGAACCGGCCAGGACTTCATCTTCCCTGTTTATGCTGGAGGAAGACGTCAATCAGTCGCACATGGCACTCGCTCTGCCCATTTCCAGGTTTGACAGCCCCGATACTCCGGTTCTGGACGTTATAGCCCAGATCATCGGCCATGGCGAGGCCTCTCGTTTATACCGCTCTCTGCGGGATGAGAAAGGGTTGGTATATGCCATAGACGGTTCCGCCTTTACGCCGCATGACCCCGGTCTGTTCGAGATTAGCGCCGTCCTGGACGGCGTCGACATTATCCCGGCATTGGAAGCCACCCTTGTCGAACTTTTTAAGCTTAAATATACGTTGGTCTCGGACGATGAACTGACGCGTGCCAAGCATAACCTGGAGGGTGAATTTATTTTTAACCTGGAACGGGTGCAGGGTCAGGCAAAAGTCCTCGGTTCGTTTGAGTTTCTGGCCGGCGACCCGCGCGAAGATAAATATCTCGATGAAATACGGGCGGTTTCGCGGGAAGATATTAAACGAACGGCCGGCGCGTATTTTTCCGGTCATAATCTGACAGCCGGTTTTCTGGTGCCGGCCGGTATAAAAATCGCCCTTGACGAGCAGGGGCTGAGCGAGATGATTGCGCGGGCGGAGGAAACAGCGCGTCACAGTCAGCCTGCGTCATTGATGTCTGATACTTTTCTAAGCAATGTGTATCGCTATCAATTGCCGAACGGCATCCGGCTGGTGGTGCGCGAGGATCAAAAAGTGCCGACTGTTGCCGTAAGGGCCGTCTTTCCCGGTGGCCTGCGTGCCGAAACTCCGGCAATCAATGGCGCCTTTGCTTTTATCAGTCAGCTCCTGCCCAAGGGCACCGAGAAGATGTCGGCCCAGGAAATATCACTTTTGATTGCAAGGATGGCGGGAGACCTCAGTGGTTTCAACGGCAAAAACACTTTCGGCATAAAGGCGGATTTTTTGTCGCGTTTTTTTGAACAGGGTCTGGCCCTGGTCGCGGATATTATCAGGATTCCGGCTTTTGATCCTGCCGAGGCGGAAAAAATTCGGCCGGAGCTTATGTCGCAGCTCAGGCAGCAGGAGGATTCCTTGCCGGCCCTTGCTTTCAAGGAGTTTAACCGGCTGCTTTTCGACGGCCATCCATACGGCCTGAATACCCTGGGATCTGCAGAGGCCTTGCAGAGTTTTACTCCTGCCGCCCTAAAGGATATCTATAAACGGCATTCGCGGTCGGATCAATTGGTTCTGGCGGTATCCGGCGCCGTGCAGGCCGAAAAGGTGAGAGCCCTGGTTGGCCGGCTCTTTGGCGATTGGCAGGATGAGAGCCGCGCCAAGCCGGCGTTTGAAGAGGAGGACTTTATGCCGCTGGAGCCTCTTCTTGCCCCGAAAAAATTCAGCATTGCACGCGATAAGGAACAGGTACATATAATCCTCGGTTTTTACGGGGCGACGATGAAAAGCAGGGACCGCTACGGCCTGGAGGTTCTGGATACCGTTCTGTCGGGGCAGAGCGGCAGATTGTTTGCCGAGTTGCGGGACAAGCAGAGTCTGGCCTATAGCCTCTCATCTTTTTCATTGCTGGGCCTTGATACCGGCTCTTTCGGCATTTATATCGGCACCAGCCCCGACAAGAAAGATAAGGCTGTGGCGGAATTGTGGCGGCAACTGCAAAAAGTCCGAACTGATTTAATCAGCGAGGCGGAACTGACAAGGGCCAAGAATATTTTGATCGGCAATTATGAATTAGGATTGCAGACCCACGGCGCGCAGGCTTTTGAAATGGCCCTGAATGAGAACTATGGGTTGGGACAGGATTTCGGGATCAGATATATTGATGAAATCAACAAGGTCGACGCTGGGATGGTTCTGGCGGCGGCGCAGAAATATATTCTTGCCGACCGTTACGTGATGGTCACCGTTGGGGCGAATTCCGTGACGGCTGAAAAGGCGGAATAACCAAGACAGGATATCACTGATATGCGGAAAATAATGATAGCGCCGTCGATCTTGTCCGCTGATTTTTCCAGGCTGGGGGAAGAAATCAAGGCCGTCGCCGCGGCGGGCGCCGACATTATCCATGTGGATGTTATGGATGGCCGGTTTGTGCCTAATATTACGATCGGGCCGGTGGTGGTCTCGGCGGTGCGCCGGGTGACCGACCT
>CAYWUR010000192.1:0-4557 GCA_964460745.1 uncultured Desulfobulbia bacterium
ATTACTCTTTTTCCGGGGCTGACCGCGTTTTTGTTTCTTTCATCCTCTTTGTTCAGTCGGTTCAACAGCTCGCGTGCCTCGGTTGGTGTCAGTTCGAGAGGATGGCTTTTCTTCCCGGCCCCCCGCCGGTTCTTTTGTCGACCGTCTTTTTGCTTTTGTTTCTGCTGCGGTTGTTGTTGCCGGCCATTTTTGTTTTTATCGCCGTTTTTGTCCTGCTTATTTTCCAACGCCGCCAAGGCCTTGGCCAGCAACTCGATTACCCTATCATGTTTGTCTTCGGCGTTATGAAATTCCCTTGCTTTCAGGAAAGCAAGGATTTTTTCGGCTTCATCAACGGCATTCTGCGTATATTCCACCGCCTTTTCCAGTTTGTCGGGGTCGGGCGGCAGTGGCTGAGATTTTGCCGTACCGCCCTGGGGATTATGTGGCCCAGCCGGCGCCGGGCCGCCAGGCGTGCTTTTTTTCGCTGCGGCCTTTGCTAGCATTTTCTTGATTTTTTCAATGGCAAAGTCCGCCGTATCCATGACGGTTAACTGATTGGCGGTGACATACCTTATCAGCGTATCGGCGACGCCTTTCTGCGTTTCAATCGTCGCACCGGCTCGGCACTGTTCCTTCAGAGCCTTTTGCCATCGGCCGGCCAACTTGAGGGCCTGTCGTGCCGTCGTCGGTTGTCCCGTGAAGGCCAGGTAGGATTTGTCAAGAGAAGCGGCGGCATCCTTAAGCAGAAAATCGCTGGTCGGAAAAGATTTTTTATCAGCCGCGGCGATCGCCTCTTTACCGGCCGCGTTTGTCTGTTTCAGAAAATCGACCGCCTTTTGTCGGTGTTGCAATGTACGGGTTGCGGCTTTGTTTTTTTTCGGCGCGGCTTTTTTCTCGGCGGCATGGCGCAGATGGGTAAAATATCGCCGCAGCAGGGGAAGCAGTTCAGCCGTTTCCCTGTCGGCGGCCTGCTGCTTCTTTATTATTGCCGCACTGTTTTCGGCGGTTGCCGGCAGCTGATCCATGACCTTTTTCTGTAGCGTTTTTATATGATTATAATAAAGATGTATCGCCATATCCGGTGCAAAGGCGGTCAGGTTTTTTAACAGCTCGGCTCGCAGAGCGGCTGTTTTAAGGATAAGCGCGGCTGTATCGGGTTTTCCACCGGCAACTGTCGAAAAATCGGTCCAGGCGGCGGTCAGGGACTGGTAATATCCCGGCAGTAACTTTTTAAGGTCGTCAAGCCCGGCATCTTTATCCTCCCGCAGTTTTTTAAGCAGAACATTATATTTGAACAACAGAATATCCATTTCCGGCAGCGATTTCTTGAAACCGTCCCAGTCCTTGCGGCCCGAATCCCGGTCGGTATCCTTCATTTCCTGAAGCTGGTCCAGCAGGGCGGTAGATTCGTTGAGTTGCCCGGCGAAAAGATCCACCAATGGTTCGGCAATGTTTTCGTACCTGAGTTTCGCTTTTGCGCATTCTTTCTGCAATTCGTCCAGAACGGGCAGGGGCGCCTGCTGTTTGTCAAGGGCCGCGGCGACAGCCTTGATTTTTGACGGAATCGCTTCATTCCTGGTCATCACATCATTTATAGATGCCAGTTGAATGTCAATGGCAAGACGATCAAAAAAGTTCGACGCCGCGGCCGGCGCCCCCGTTGTTGCCTTGGGCGGTTCCTGCTGTTTATGGCGGATTTCTTCCCGCACGGCTTTAAGCTGTTCGTTGATGCCGGCGTAATCCGCCGCAGCCACTTCAAGCTTGGCGGCGGCCAGTTTCATTTTTTTCTCGCCGGCGTCGCCGGCGGATGATATCCCGGTCGCGGCCGGTGCTTTTTGCCGCAGAAGATAGTCGACCTCCGCCAATTCCCGCAGGATATTATTATAGATAGTTTTCGGATGATCGGCTTTCTCTGAATAATCATGCATGGCCTGCAGGAGATTGACGAGAAGGCGGGATTTCTTCCAGGCTTTGACCGGCAACGTGCGCTTTAAATCGTCAACAACCCATTCTTCCAACTCCGTTGTCTTGTCGACCGCCTTCCGCATCTCCGTTATATTTTTGAACTCCTGCTTAAGTCCGGCCAGAATCTTGTCCGGTTCGGTTGTCGGACCTGACGGCACAACGGCCTTCCGGCCGGCCGGTCGGGCAGGGGCGGTCTGCGATGCCTTATGGTTTTCAATTTCCGCCGCAATTCTTTTATTTTCCTGCTCAGCCAGATGGCGCAGGTTTTTAATATCATCTTGAGAGTCAATATGATATTCCGCCAATGTCTTGAGATTAAATTTGAGCGCGTCTTCGCCGGAGGAATACAGATATATTTTTTCAAGTTCAGGCAGCAAAGCGGCCTGTATCCGTAGAAGATCCATAATGCCATCACCCAGTTTCAGATTTTTCTTTTCAAGTTTCCGAATTTTCTCCCGGATCTTTGTCCATCCCTCCCTGGCAATGGCCCAGTTCCGTCTGGCGTAAAGGCCCGCCTTGTGGATATCATCGCCCGTGGTTATGGCAAGCTCCCTGGCCATATTAAGAGATTGCCTGTACATGTTGAAGGCCTGCTCATATTCGGCCAGTATTTTTTGCAATTGTTCCTTATTCGTTGAATCGGCGTTTTGTTGCCCGGCGATTTGATAGTGCGCATTGCCGGCGTTGAAATAAATATTCTTTAAAAGTGTTTTCGGAGGATTATTCTTGATCGCCTCGTTATATATCTTGATCGCCGCCGCGAATTTTTTCTGCCGGTAAAGAACATTGGCCTTGTTATAGTAGAGAACCGCGGTTGTCGGCGCCTCCTGCAAACCTTTCTCGTAGAGTTGCAGGGCGTTGTCATACTCCAACCGGTCGAAAGCCTTGTTGCCTTTGTTGATGAGAGCATCCAGGTCTTCAGAGGCGAAAGCGGCGGCGGCAATAAAGAGCGGTAATAAAAAACAGAATATCTTTGTCATGGGTAACTGTTCAGCGTAGGTAACTATTCCGGCGGTACGCCGCCTTTTTCTCCGATATGAAAAATTCCAGCAACAAAAGGATAATAGCCAGGCCCAGCGGATAAATATAAAACTCCTCGTAAACGACGCGTCGCTCTTCTTCTTCCTTTTGCTTGCGCACCAGTTCCTTAAGCTTATTCCGGTCAAGCCGGATTTCTCTTTCCCTGAGCAGGTCGCCCGGGCCGGTTACGGCTATTTTGTCCGTATAAATCTTTTTCATATCAACGTTGCTGTCTTCAACAGGGACGTAGACGCCCCGCGCCTTTTGGCTGATATCCATCAGCAGCTTTTCGTTCAGGCTGGATCTGACCGGCTTGCCGTCGGCGTTCTTAACACCCATGATAATTGTGCCGGCCTTGCTGCCGAGACCGATGGTATGGATTCTTATCCCCTTTTTCTTAAAGGCGCTTTCCGCCAGATCGGCAAGCCGTTCGGCAAAGGCCCGCCGGTCTTCGCCCTTGAGACCTTCCAGGTCGGTGTCGCCGCCGTCGGTGATGATAAAGAGGTCTTTATATTTGTTTTTTGAAAAGTCGAACTGCCTGTCAATAATTTCGTGCAACGCCGGCATAAGCTTTGTCCCGGCATAATCATTATCATTAATGACGACGTCGTCCAGTATCCGCTTAAAATAGGTGTAATCAAGGGTCAGAATGCATTTTACAGAGGGGACGGAGGTAAAAATCACCAGTCCGACATGCTCGCCGTCAAGCGCCGCGACAACGTCACGAATCAGATCCTTTGCCTTGCTTAACCGATTGGGATACAGGTCTTCCGCCCCCATGCTGGCGGAGACATCCAGCAGGAAAATTATATCCCGGGCGCTTTCGCGGACTTTGACCTTCCGGCCGCCCTTTTTGTCTTTATCGCGGTCGGCCAAAGATAATGAGGCGGTAATTTTTTTATGCGCGCCGGCCTTTGTCGCGTTCGGTAATTGCCGGTCGGGATTCCCCTGGGGCCGCATCAAGGCGAAGACCAGCAGCAGGTACGCCGCGCAGATCAGCGTTCTTTTCAGAATTTTTTTTGGCAGTGAAACGGCATCGGCGATTTTGCGTATTGAGTCGATATGGGCAAAGGCCGCAATTTTTGCGGCCTTCCAGTGATAGCTCCAGATATAGATACCCACCAGCAAAAAAATGCAGAAAAAAAGATAAACTACTTTTTCATCTGCATATGTTTCAATGCCGAACATCAGGGAATTCTCCTTAAATATATGGTTGTCAACAGAATCTCCATGATCACGACCAGAAAACCGGCCCATAAAAAGAACTGAAAAATTTCAATCTTTTCAGCCGGCCGATTTTTAATATTTTTGCTCTTTTCCAGCCTGGCCTCCAGTTCTTTTTTTGCCGGCAGTTTTGATTTTTCGAGTTTGTCAATAGCATGATATATGTTGAGCAGGGCATCGCCGTCCTGCGCATAATAGAAGCGCCCGCCGGTTATTTCGGCCGCCTGCCGGATTTCGTTGACATCAAAATTATCGGCGCTGCCGATTACCGTTCCCTGCTCGTCGTAAATAACGCGCGGCGCAATAGCGATGCTGTATATTTTTATGCCGTTGTCCTTGGCCAGTCGGGCAGCCTCGGAAGGGAGC
>CAYWUR010000193.1:0-4525 GCA_964460745.1 uncultured Desulfobulbia bacterium
ACCGCGTATACTGTTTCTGGTGGTTTGCGGCTTGGGGGTTACAATAGAAATTTTCTGCCCCAGCAGGCTGTTCATCAAGGTGGATTTGCCGGCATTAGGCGCCCCGACAATGGCAACCATGCCTGATTTTATTGTTTCTTCGTTCATATTCTGCATATACGTTAGCGATCGACACACACCTCAGGGGTTAGAAACACCACTTATACTACATCTTCTGATTTTCAACAGACAAATTAACAACACACGGACTATATCATGATTTCACAAGGCAGACTGATAGAATATCTGGATAACGGCAAATTTATCTGTGCCTTTGTTCTTGAGAATACCGGCAAAAGATTGCGCCTTCTCAATCAAAACGGCCGGGAGGTGAACCTGGCGCCCTCCAGATTGGTGCATTGTTCGGAGGAATCTTATTCCATTAATGCACCCAGAGCGGAACTTCTCAAGCAACTCAAGGCTGTTTCAGAAAAACGATTATCACTTATGCCTTCGGTAAATCTTGCTGAAATATGGGAGTTGGCCGCCGAGGAGCCGGACAACCTTTTTGCCCCCCGCTTCCTTGCCGAATTATGCTTCGGCGGGGATGCCACGGATGATAACGTTGCCGCCCTGTTACGGTGCATCTTCGCGGACCGGCTGTTTTTTAAGTATAAAGGGGGAAAAATAACCGCCCATCCAACCGAAAAGGTGGAACAACTCCGCCTCCGGCAGGAAAAAGAACGGCAAAAAGAAGAGTTGTTAAACAACGGGGCCGCCTGGTTACAAACCATATGGCAAGGCGGGAAAGTTGACCCCGCCGATTGGCGGCAGTGTCGAATGTGCCTACAGTTGGTCGAGGATTATTATTTGTTCGGCAACGATGCCTCCCAAAACGATATAACGCGAGAACTCTTAAAGAGGGCCGGCCTCGGCGGCCCGCATGATGCTCTTTATTTACTGATCAAGGCGGGGATATGGGATAAAAACGAAAATATCCCCGTACTCCGGAAAAAAATCCCGACAACTTTTCCAGAGGAGGTTCTGGAACATATTCGCTCTTCGACAATCTTTGCGGAACCCTCCCCGGCAAGCATGATCGGCAGGCAGCGTAAAGATTTCCGCGATCTGCCGCTGTTAACCATTGACGGCCGGGCCACCCGTGATTTTGATGACGCCCTGCACATCGAAAAACAGGGAGAAAACTATCTTGTCGGTATTCATATCGCGGATGTGGCCCATTATATCAAGCCGGACGATCCTCTTTTTCGAACGGCATTCAAGCGCGGAACCTCAATTTATTTCCCCGAGGAAGTCGTGCCCATGCTACCCAAAGAGATATCCGAGGATCTCTGCAGTTTGATCGCCGGGCAGGCTCGGCCGGCATTGAGCATTCTGGTTCTGTTATCACCGGAGGGCGCCGTACTCGAATACGACATAAAGCCCAGTGTGGTCGAGGTAAAACGCCGGCTGTACTACAGCGAATCCGACCTTTTGATGAAAGATGACGAGGAGCTTAATATTCTCGGCCGGCTAAGTAGAAAACTCAGAGAAAGGCGGATAGAGGCCGGCGCCCTGCTCCTCCCCTTTCCGGATGTCAATATCCATATCGGCCCCGACGAAAGCATTACCGTTAATTTGGCCGAATCAGACACGCCCAGTCGGGTTCTGGTCTCCGAGTTCATGATTCTGGCCAATACCCTGGGCGCCCAGTTTATAACCGACCGCGAGACGCCGGGACTGTTCAGGTCACAGCCCCCTCCTTATAAACGGCTGGTGCGCGGTCTGGATAAAGACCTTTTTATTAACACCCTGCAACGCAAAAATCTGGCCCGCGGCGAACTGCTGACCAGGGCCCGACCGCACAGCGGCGTCGGGGCAACACAATATACCACCATAACCTCACCTATCCGGCGCCTGCTGGACCTTATTATGCAGCACCAGATTTATCATCTTATCACCCATGGCGGCGCTTTATTTTCAAGAGAGGAATTGCAGCGTTATGCCATGACGATTACGGCGACCACGGCCGCGGCCAACCAGGCCAGACAACTCCGGCATCGTTATTGGATACTTAAATATCTGGAATCCAGGATTGGCGAAAGAGTAGATTGCCTTATTATCGACAAAAAACACCGGCGTATCCAAGTGCTGCTGGTTGACTTCCTCCTGGATGCGGACCTGCCGGCGGCCCAGGGCATTGCCGCGCCGACCGGCGAAATTATTTCTATTAAAATTGCCCGCGTCAACGCCCTGGATAACATTCTCAGACTTGAGCCGTAACTAAGTGAGAGGTCCCGGGGCACGAATCCGGCTACGATCACGCACATCAGAGCGCCGAGAACTTAAAACTTAAAACGCCCCACATTAAACCACACTACTTACCGTCCCCCCGTTCCCGCCGGCCACCTCACTTCTCACTTCTTCCATCTTTTTGTCGATACATCATTTTTTTCCTTGACAGGATTGCCATCCATATTTAAAAGGAACTTAGTGGGAAAAAGTGGGGCAAAATGTCATTACAGGGAATCAACCCGGATTCAGGCTCGGCAATGTCCAACAGCAAAGACAGCGCATCCGAAAATCGTTTTTTAAGCCGCTCGGAGCATGTTATTGACGAGAAAGGCCGTTTGAGCATCCCGGCCCGCTTTCGTGACGTTTTACGCCGGGTCTATTCGGAAAAATTAATAGTCACCAACTGGGAGAGAAGCCTGCGAGCCTACCCGGTGCCCGTCTGGCACGAGTTGGAAAACAAGCTCATAGAGGGCGGCAACAAGGAACGTGGCTTCGGGAAGTTCGTTCGCTATGTAATTTCCGGCGTTACCGAATGCCCCCTCGACAAGCAGGGCCGCGTCCTTATCCCACCATCATTACGCGCCGACCTCGGTATTAAGAAGGTGGTGATATTAAACGGCATGCTCAAGCATTTCGAGATATGGGACAAAACAGCCTGGGAGGCTGAAACCAAGTGGACGCGTGAAAATTTCCATGATTTTGAGGAGGGTCTCTCAAACCTGGGCATATTCTAGTTAAGAGTCCGGCAGTGCCCCATCTGTGCACGATCAGGCCGACGACGAGCTATAGCAGTTCTATGGAAATCGGCCCTTGGTCAGGTTAAGAGTTCAGCAGAGAGATTTTGGTTTCGCCAACGCGGCGGCAGATATTGCCAACCGTATACCGACTACTAAATGCCGAGCAAAAGTGATCCATCATCCTGTTTTACTAAATGAAACGATTCAATATCTTGAACCGGCGGATAACGGAATCTATGTTGACGGCACCCTTGGATTAGGAGGGCACACCACAAAAATTCTCGAAAAATGCGGGCCCGGCGGCAAGGTAATAGGTTTTGAATGGGACGCCACCGCTCTAAAGCTGGCCCAAAAAAAATTATCCCCCTACGGGGAAAGGATTCAAGTAATCCGCCGAAATTTTGCCCAAATCAAGGAAACCTTGGCAGAACTTGGTTTATCACAGATAGACGGCCTCCTGCTGGACCTTGGTTTTTCTTCCTTACAGCTTGACGCGAGCGGCCGCGGTTTCAGTTTCAAAGGCCGCGAGCCGCTTGATATGCGAATGGATGATCGCCGAACATTGACGGCCGCGGAGTTAGTCAATGAGGCAGGGGGGCAAGAGTTGGCGGATATTTTTTATCATTATGGCGGGGAACGATGTTCCAGGCGAATCGCCGCAAACATCGTAGAGGCTAGAGGAAAAGCCAGGATCGAAACGACTGATATACTGGCCGAAATTGTCTCAAAATCAATTCCCAGGCGTTTTCATCCTAAAAAAATTCACGTCGCAACCAAGGTTTTTCAGGCGTTGCGGATCGCGGTCAACCATGAATTGGAGAATCTCGACAAAATTCTTGACGACGCCCCGTCCATTCTCAAACCGGGCGCGAAATTCTGCGTTATCTCCTTTCATTCACTGGAGGACCGGCTGGTTAAATGGAAATTCAGAAATAATCAAGTTTACAAGGTGCTGACAAAAAAACCGGTTGTCCCGGGCTTGGAAGAGCGCCGGGTAAATCCCAGATCCAGGAGCGCCAAACTCCGGGTTGCCGCCATAAAATACGAGGCCGCGGAATGATTACTGATTACTCACACCGCTACACTTCAATAGCCCTGAAAAATCGGCAGTATATGCGACAAAACGTGCCGGCCGGCACATTCCGGGGTTTGACGGACCACTGGGTAATGAAAAGAGCGGTCGGCGTCCTGATGGTTATCGTTCTTCTGGCGGGCTTCGGCACTGCTTTCTGGTTTGGTCGGCAAATAAGACTGGCCTTGTATGAAATCGGCAACAATGAAAATATTCGGCAGGAAATGACCGCAATCAATAAAAAATTAAAGGCAGAACGTCACCAGCTGCTGAGCCGGGAACACATTATTGCGGCAGCAGGTAAAATCGGCCTCTATAAACCGGCCGCCCGGCAGATACGGCGGCTGTAAGAGCCTGTTGATGTAAGACCGGCCCGGTTATTTATTTACTCAACTTTCTGAGTTGCTTAACGGTTTGATTTTGCGTTGTTTATCGATATGGA
>CAYWUR010000194.1:0-4482 GCA_964460745.1 uncultured Desulfobulbia bacterium
AAAACCTTCAATAAGAAACGGGGTGCATATATAGCTGTTGGTCGCCCCCAGCAACCTGAGGACCTCCAATTCCGCCTGCCGGGTCACAACGGCCAGCCTGATGGTATAGGAAACCATAAAAGTTGCGGTCAGGATCAAGAGGCCGCCGCTGAGTATAACGATGATCCGCAGGAGTTTGGTAAAATAGTTAAAACGCTCCAGCCAGTCATGGCCATACTGAACCTTCACCGCCCCTGGTAACGTCTTGAGATAGTCGGCAAATCTCTTGAGGCGGGAAAGACCGGCTAGATTTTTTTTGGGAAATATTTCTATGGAAGGCGGGAGGATGCTCGGATTGAAATCGACAAGAATATCCCGGTCGTCACCCAACTGCCGGGATAATCGACGAAAGGCCTCCTGCCTGGAGACGAAGTCGATGGTTTCCACTTCACTGAACGCCCTGATTTTATCCTTAATCTGGGCCAGCATTGCCGGTACTGGTTCCTTGTCAAGATAAACGATAATGCGCAGGTCATCGTTGAGCCGTTCCCCGGCCCTGATCATGTTGTTATAAACCAGGAAGAAAAAGGCGAAGATCAAGACGGAAAGACTCACCGCCATGAGGGTCATGAGTTGCGAACCCCAGGTCTGTCCAAGATTCCGGACGGTTTGTAAGAGGATGTTGGCGAAACGATTCATGACGTCTCCCCGCTCTTGCCGTTATCGTTGATCGTCGAAAGCCGGCCGCGATATATTTCCAGGACACGGTGGCTGGTATGTTTGTATATGGTCTCATCGTGCGTGGCGATGATAACGGTGGCGCCGGCATTGCTGTATTGTTCCAGCAAGTTGATTACCAGCCTGGTCATTGCCGGATCCAGATTGCCGGTTGGTTCATCCACCAGCAGCAGGGCGGGAGCATTGGCCAGGGCGCGGGCTATGGCAACCCTTTGTTGTTCACCCCTTGACAGTTTGTTTGCCGGGGTATCGTGTTTGTGCGCAATTTTTAGTTGCTGGAGCAATTCGGTAACGCGACGTCTGGTGGCCTTGAAGTCATGGTAAGTCACCTCCAGGGCCATGGCGACATTTTGGGCAACGGTTCGGTCCGGCAAGAGCTTGAAATCCTGATAGGCCACGCCGATTTGTTGCCGCAGCCGGGGGATGGCTTTGGACTTTAAGCGGCTCAGATCCTTGCCGGCCACTTCGATTAACCCCTTGGCCGGCGTATCAATACAGCAGATCAACTTTAACAGCGAAGTCTTGCCGGCGCCGCTGATGCCGGTCAGAAAAACCATTTCTCCTTTTGTCACCCGGAGGGAAATATCTTCGAGGGCCACGACGTCGGGCGGGTAAATGTGAGTCACCCTGGTTAACTCCACCATGGGTATATCATGTTGGGGCATGCTCATTTGATAATTGCCGAAAATATTTTAAAGGCCGTTTTGTTTACCGGGACGTCCGACGCCAGATCAATGTAGGACCTACCGGCTAATTCCTGGCGGACGAGATCGTCGCTGGCCGGCAGGACTCCCGCCAGCGGCAGGTCGGAGCCTTCGACGGTTTCTTGTATTTTGGCATGCAGTTCATCTGGAATCGGCGTTGGCGTTCGGTTGACGATCAGGTATTTGTTCTTGACCTCAATGCCCAGGGGCGAGGTCAATTCGGCTATCCGGCGGGCGGTGAGAATACCGCGCGCCGAGGGATCTGAAATGACGAGCAGAAAATCGATAAGACGCAGATTCATGCGGCTTAAATGTTCCATGCCCGCCTCGTTATCCACGATGATATATTTATAATTGCCCGCCAGCTGGTCCATGGTCATCGCCAGATGTTGATTGGCGGCGCAGTAACAGCCGGGGCCGTCCGGTTGTCCCATGACAAGCAGATCAAAGCCGTGAGCCTCCACCAGGGCCTGATGGACTTTCATTTCCATGAATTGGTCCCTGGTAATACTGGGCGGCATTTCTTCCTTCATCTGCTTTCTGATCGTGCCGAGTGTCAAGTCGACTTTCAGGCCTAACAGCTCGTTAAGGTTGGCGTTGGAGTCCGCGTCCACAGCCAGTACCGGGGTCTGCCTGGTATTCAACAGGTATTTGATTAACAGAGCGGCGATGGTGGTTTTACCGGTACCGCCTTTACCGGCCATGGCAATAACTTTTGTCATCAGTAAATCTCCCCTGGATCCGTGAGCGTTCGAGGCGGCACCCCCCGGCCCTATGACGAGTTGCCAAAGATTTCCTCCCGTATAACCGGTGTAATTGACACTCGCGGATTTTTGTTTGCTCCAAACTAAAATAATATATGAATCGATTTTGCGGATGTCAAATGGAAAGGATAGAACTTTAACCTTGCAACTTGCAACTTAACTGGTATTTTACCCGCTACGAGGCGGTGTCCGCGGCTATTTGCAATCAGCCCGGCAGTAATGGCCTGCTTGCTTTTCGGCACAATTACGGCCTTGTTATTGTTTGTAAATTCAGACAATTTTCCGGACCTGCGATTTTATTAGCGTTTAGTTCGGCAAAAGGAGAATAAGGAGAATAGAGATGGACTATCGGGCAACGCTTAATTTGCCCCAGACGTCATTCAAGATGAAGGCCAATCTTTCCCGGAACGAGCCTTTGCTTCTTGAACGCTGGAGTACGGAGGGCTTGTATGCCAAAATCCAGGCGGCCACCGCCGACCGGCCTTTGTATATACTGCATGACGGGCCGCCCTACGCCAACGGCCATATTCATCTGGGAACGGCTTTCAATAAGGTCTTGAAGGATATTATTCTTAAATCCAAACGAATGGCCGGTTTTCATTGTCCCTATGTACCCGGTTGGGACTGTCATGGCTTGCCGATTGAGCATAATGTCGACAAGCGGCTGGGCGCTAAAAAAAGGGAGATGGATATCCTGGCGGTGAGGAGCGCCTGCCGTGCCTATGCGGAAAAATGGATCGGCATACAAATGGAAGAGTTTCGGCGTTTGGGCGTGTTGGGAGATTGGGATCACCCCTATCTTACCATTAATTTCGGCTATGAGGCCGCCATTGCTCGGGAATTTAACCGTTTTCTGCTGTCCGGCGCCGTGGTCAGGAGCAAGAAGCCCGTTTACTGGTGCTGTTCCTGCCGAACCGCCTTGGCCGAGGCTGAGGTGGAATATTATGATCATAGTTCCCCTTCCATCTATGTGAAATTTCAAGTGTCGGATGATCTGAGCGATGTGTCGCCCGTTTTCGCGGGCAAGTCGGTTTTTGCATTGATCTGGACCACCACGCCATGGACCCTGCCGGCAAATATGGCCGTGGCGTTTCACCCGGATTATACCTATGCCGCGGTTGCCGTGGGTGACGAAATATGGATTCTGGCCGAAGGCCTTGTCGAGCAGGCTTTTGCCGAGTTCGGTATAGATAACTATGAAATAGTCGCTACTTTTGCCGCGGGCCGACTGGAAGGTCGTCATTGCCGGCATCCTTTTATGGAACGCGAGTCCCTTATGATTCTGGCTTCCTATATAACGCTTGATACCGGTACCGGCTGTGTTCATATTGCGCCGGGTCACGGGCGCGAGGATTATCAGAGCGGTCTGCATTATAATTTGCCCGTACTTTCACCGGTTGACGGCGCCGGTCGTTTTACCGATGAAGCGGGGCCATATGACGGTTTATTCATATGGGACGCCAATCGGGTGATTAACGATGATCTGGCCCGACAGGGAAGTATGATGCGGGAGACCTCCATCACTCATAGTTATCCTCATTGCTGGCGCTGTAAAAAACCTGTTGTGTTCAGAGCCACTGAACAATGGTTCATCTCCATGGATAAAAACGCGCTCCGCCGGAAGGCGCTTGACGCGATCGAACATGTGGCCTGGACCCCGAAATGGGGGATGGATAGAATTCATGGAATGGTGGAGTCCCGACCGGACTGGTGTCTTTCCCGACAGCGGACGTGGGGGGTGCCGATTACCGTCTTCAGATGCAGGAAATGCGGCGAAATACTCAAGAATGAAGTAGTCGCGGCGCGGATTGTCGATTTTTTCGCACGGGAAGGAGCGGACGCCTGGTTCAGGCGCCCCGTGAGTGACTTTATCGACAAAGGAATAAAATGTGCCGGCTGTGAAGGCGATTCTTTTGCAAAGGAAAACGATATTCTTGATGTCTGGTTTGATTCGGGCGTCAGTTATGCGGCTGTTTTAGAAGAAAGGGCGGAGTTGGCGGCGCCGGCCGATCTTTATCTGGAAGGCAGCGACCAGCATCGAGGCTGGTTCCAGAGTTCGCTGCTGGCGGCGGTGGGTACCAGGGGGGTGCCGCCTTATCGCGGGGTCTTGACCCATGGCTTTGTGGTGGATGGGCAGGGCAAAAAAATGTCCAAGAGTATCGGCAACGTTATAGCACCCGAGGAAATCATCAAGAAATACGGCGCTGAAATCCTGCGACTGTGGGTGGCCAGTGAAGATTATCGGGATGATATAAAGATTTCGGACGAGATACTGAAACAGCTTTCCGATGCGTACC
>CAYWUR010000195.1:0-4403 GCA_964460745.1 uncultured Desulfobulbia bacterium
GTGGCGGTTGATTAAATTTTATTTCATGTTCGGTCTGCCCACGGAAACATGGGATGATGTGGAAGCGATCGTCAAGCTGGCGCAGCGAGCCTTGCAAACGGCCGGCCCCGGCGGTAAAGGTAAAAAGGCCTGCCGGATTAATATAGGCGTGGCGACGTTTGTGCCAAAGCCTCACACGCCGTTTCAGTGGGAACCGCAGCTATCCATTGATGAGGGATTTGCTCGCCTCGATTTTTTAAAGAAACTTTTGCCCCGCAAGGGCTTTAAATTGAAATGGCACGACCCACGGCAGAGCTTTTTAGAAGGCGTTTTTTCTCGCGGTGATCGGCGGCTTGCCCCGGTTATCAAGGCGGCCTGGCAAAGTGGCGCCAGGTTGGATGGCTGGTCGGAATATTTTAACCTGGATGTCTGGCTTAAAGCGGGCAAGGCTTGCGGCTTGGATTTCGCCGATTATCTGCGCCGCCGTGATTTTTCCGAGGTCCTGCCCTGGCAGCACCTTGATGCCGGCGTGGATAAAAAATTTATAAAATCCGAACTGGATCGGGGGCTGCGGGAAGAGTACACGCCGGACTGCAGGTTTCATGGTTGTCAAAAATGCGGGCTATGCGATTTTAAGACAATAAGACCCATTGTTTATCAAAGGTCGGATGCCGAAATATCGTTAAAGATGTCGTCGTCCGGCACCCGGCCTGCCGATCAAAAAGAAAATTCCGGCAGTCGGGCTGATCGGCGGAAACATTTTATATATCGTTTGACTTATTCCCGCCTGGGCAAGGCCCGTTTCATCAGCCACCTTGAGTTTATTCAGATTATTTTCAGAGCGTTCAGGCGAGCTGATCTAAAACTTAATTTCAGCCAGGGGTACAGTCCTTCGCCAAAAGTTTCATTCAGCCCGGCCTTGCCGGTCGGCACCGAGAGTCTGGTGGAATTTGTCGATGTGGATATGGCGGAGCCGTTGACCGACCCGGCGGCCTTCATTCCTGTCTTGAACAGACAATTGCCGGACGGTTTCGAGATCAAAACCATTAGCCTGGGCGCTTCCAGGATGCCGGTAAAGATATCGACCTGTTATCATGTCACGCTCAACCCGTCGCCCGCCCCGGAAGTTTTGACGGCCTTTATCGGTGAAAAGAGTTTTGTTATTGATCGAAGCAGAAAGGGGCGAACAATGCGGGTTGATATAAGGCCGCAGGTCATGGATCTGTCCTTAATCGCCGGCGGCAAACTTCAATTAATTATGATGAGCGAACATGGAAAGGCCGGTTGTAAACCCCTTGAGTTGCTTACGGCCATTTTGGGACTGAGCGATGCGCAGGCGTTGACCGCCGGAATTTTGAAAGTCTGGTGGAAGGAAGTCCCGTGAAGTGTAAAATCTTCGACCGGTTGCCGGTCTCTGGATTTTTTCGACTTTTTATCTGTATGCTTATCTGTCTTCTGCCGGCTGCGTCCGCTGCCGCGGTTTCAAAAACAGCTTTGGATATGATCGCCGGTCAGTATGTAAAAAATGGTGGCTTTGCGGTAGAAAAAAAAGGCAATACCGCTTGGGCTTGTAATTCGGACCAGCTGTTAATTCCGGCCAGTATTCTGAAAATTGCCACCATAACGGCGGCCCTGGATATCCTGGGGCCGGATTATCGTTTTACGACCGAGTTTTATCAGAGTCGGGACGGTGATCTGTATGTTCATGGCACAGGCGATCCCTTTCTGATATCGGAGGAAATTGCCCTTATCATGGATCGGTTGAAAAAAACCGGGGTCCGGGAAATCAGAAATATTCTGCTCGATGATACAGCCTATGATCTGTCGTTGCCTGCCGATGGAACGGGGCAAAGCTCTAATCCTTTTGATGCGGTCAACGCGGCTCTTGCGGTAAATTTCAATACAGTTCATATCTCGGTAAGCACCGAGGGTGTGGTGAGTTCCGCCGAGCCACAGACCCCGTTTTTGTCTCTCATGGCGGAGGCGGGAAAAAATCTGGCGGCCGGGACTTATCGGCTTAATATTTCCAGGAGTCAAAAAAAATATGGAAAAAACGGCGTTGTCAGATACGTCGGCGAACTTTTCAGGGCTATACAAAAAGAAAAGAAAATAGCCGGGTGCGGCGTAATCAGCCGGGGGCGCGTGCCTGACGGTCTGCCCCTCTTATATGTCCACAGCTCAAGCAGGAATTTAAGTGCCATGATTCAGCCGCTGATGCGATATTCAAACAATTTTATCGCCAATCAGCTTTTTCTGGCGTGCGGCGCCCGGCTTTACGGTTATCCGGCGACCTGGGCCAAAGGCAGAGCAGCGGTTAACAAAATATTGGCCGGCAAGCTGGGTTTTTCTGTAGATGACCTGCGCATGGTGGAAGGCTCGGGGCTTTCCCGTCGGAACAGAATCACGCCGGCAGCCATGCTCAAGATTCTGGCCGCCTTTAAGCCGTATGCCCGTTATCTGTCACCTGATAAGCAGGGCAGGCTTATTAAATCCGGCACCTTGACAGGGGTTTATTCTTATGCAGGCTATATGCCCGGCCGAAACCATGAGCTTGACGGGTTTGTGATTATTCTGAATCAGAAAGAAAATCGGCGGGGTCGTCTTCTTGGGCTTCTCGGCAGGTTTCATCAGGAAGCGGGAATCAGTCCATAATCTTCCAGCGGTGGAACGACAATGGTGGAACTGGTTGTCCCGGTTCTTACCTGTACGGTAACCTCGGTAGAGCCCCCGGCGTTTTTCTTGCAGTAACGCGCCACCAGACCGGCCGACAGTCGCAGGTCGGCGGGATCAGGCGCAAAGCGCAGGACGGCGGTGGGGCCTGGTCTGTTCAGCGGTTTGAGGAGTTTATCTCCGGTCTGATCAGCCTTTATGTAAAGGTCTTTGATCTGTTTGTTGTCTTGTTCATTTCGGCCCAGGATGAGCCAGCCGCCGTGCGGGAGTTTGAATTGGCGTCCTTTAAGGAGAAGAAGGATATCGGTAGTCCGGATGTTGTTGTGTGTTTGATAATATTCTTTTATTCGTGCCCCAAGGATGGGATCGGTGAGCAGACAACCGCCGGCCGGCGTGGGGAAATCTTTAATCCCGAGGCGTTTGGCCATCTCAATTTGCGGCGTTCTGCCGCGGCCGCTGAATCCGAGAAGCTGCTCACGATCGATAGTGCCGTTGATTTCGGGTGCGGTCGGTTTCATTAATCTGGCGCAGAGCGGTCGCAGCAGGATTGAATCGCAGCCGCTGTCGCGTTCGATAACACGCAGAGTGTCATGCCGCTGGGACATTGGCCGTTGGCCCAATATTTCGCCGGTGATGATGAAGGATGCCTCGCAGGCGCTTAGCATCCGGCGGGCCTCGTACGCCAGCAATATTTTGCAGTCCACGCAGGGATTGAAATTTTTGCCGAAGCCATGCGGCGGGTTGCGCAACAGTTCGAGATAGCGCTTGGATATATCCTGCAGGCGCACATCAATGCCGTATTTTTTTTTGGTTTCCCGGGTATATTCAGCTGCCCTGTCCAGAAGATCATAACCGAAAAACGGGGTGACGAATTTAATTGCTTTTACGGTAATGCCCTGCGCAGCTACCAGCCGACAGGCCAGGATGCTGTCCAGACCACCGGAGAAGAGGGCCAGGGCTGTAGTGGGCGGTTTACTCATTGACTTGCCGATTCCTCTCTATCAATTCCTGGGCATAGGCCACGGTGTGTGCGGTTATCGAGTCGCCGGCCAGCATTCGTGACAGCTCTTTTATCTTCAGCTCGTGGGAGAGCCTGCTTATGGACGTATAGGTTCGGTCGGTGATGACGGACTTTAACACCAGAAAATGCTCATCCGCCCGGGCGGCTATCTGGGGGAGATGAGTGATGCACAAGACCTGATGATGGCCGGCGAGTTCCTTTATTTTACGGGCAACAGCCGCTGCCGCCTTGCCGCCTATGCCGGCGTCGACTTCATCAAAAATTACGGTTTCAACCTTGTCCTTGCGGGCCAGTATACATTTAAAGGCCAGCATCAGTCTCGAAAGTTCACCGCCGGAAGCTATTTTGGCCAGAGTCTTTGCCGGTTCGCCCGGATTGGCCGAGAATATAAATTCCGGCCTGTCCCCGCCGGTTTGGGTTAGATCTGAGAGTTCCGCTTTTCCTCTGTTATGTTCAGCGGTTCCGAAACTGACTTTAAAAACAGCATTGTCAAAGCAGAGTGAATGCAGCTCGTTTTGCATGGCCGAGGTCAACCAGTGGGCGATTTTCTCTCTGGCCGCCGTAAGCCCGGCCGCTTTATTAAGCAGTTGCTGTTCAATCTCTTTGATTTCCCTGACGAGGCCGGCTGATTTTTGATCCAGACTGTCGAATTCGGCAAGCTCTTTTTCGCCTCTCTCCAGACAGGCCAGGACTTCCTCCAGAGTACCTGCATCACCGGAGGCATTGCCGTATT
>CAYWUR010000196.1:0-4397 GCA_964460745.1 uncultured Desulfobulbia bacterium
CCGCGGTTATATTCTGTAACTCCGTTATGTCGTGCAGGGTAATGATCCACCCGTCGATTTCCAGGATATTATCTTTAATCTCGTAATGACTGCACACATATGATCGGTTGGTACGCGGGTCGTATAATTCGACGTCACGGTTGGTCAGATAGCTGTATTTTTCCTTGAATCCGTAATCCCGGCGGAATTCCTGCCAGTGACGGCCCAGAATTTCGGCAAAAGGCTTGCCGGCCAAGGCGGGCAAGGCGCTGTTGCATCGTCGTATTCTGCCGTCCGCGCCGACCATGATTACCATGTCGTGGACGCAGTCCATGGTCAACTCCCATTCTTTCTTGGCAATTTCCACCTGCGTGAAAGTCTTATGCAAAATTTCATATTCCCGCAGCAGCTCATTTTTTGAATTTATCAGCTTCTCCGTCATCTTCAGCGCGGTTATATCCCTGAAAACCTCGACCGCGCCGATAACCCGGTCATTTTCAAAGAGCGGCGTCGCCGATATTTCGTAATATTTTTTATTGCCGGCACTGTCGTGAAATTCCCGAACCGTTTTGACCTCCTTGCCGCTCGCGAAGACCTCGCCGACCGGGCAGAATTCATCGGCCGCCGCGCAAGGGGTTTCCCGCCCGCTGATTATTTTATAGCAGTGTTCGGCCTCAGGGCTTATCGTCCTGCCCTTGCAAAAACGTTTGGCCGCTTCATTTTGCTGGAGTACGCGATAATCCGGTGTAATGACCAGCACCGGATCGGCAATGCTGTCAATTATTACGTTTGCAAAATTTTGGGTTGTCTGGTCCATTTCAGATGTCCTCCGGGCAGGCCAGGACCGGCACGCCGTCGGTCGGCGGGTCTATATCATAATAACGCAACAGACCATTGATTCTTGACTCGGTGAGGTTGGTGTCCTTGCCCAGCAGTAACAGGCCGGAACCGCTGTAAACGTCGCGTAATACCACCATGCCCTTTTTTAGGTCCTCCGGATATAGTTCCATTTCCTTTAAGTTTTTTTCCGCCGCGGCCTCCAGCGCCGTAAGGATGTCTTCGGCATGCTTTTCAAAAGACGGCAATAAGGCCGGATCAAATTGGTTGCCAAAGCTGTTACGCAGGCGCTGCATGAGTGTTGCCGCCGCCTTGGGATGCCGGGATTTTTTTATCGTCCGGGCGATAAAATCGGCCAGGGTTATAATGCGGGCGCCGATCGGAATTCCCTCGCCATGCAGGCAATCAGGGAAGCCGCTGCCGTCGAAGTTTTCGTGATGGTGCCGTATGATAACGCCGACGTCTTTTAATGTCTCCACATCGGTCAGGGCCGCTTGTCCTCTTGCCGGGTGGTTTTCATATTCAATAAGTCCATTTACGTTCAGGTCTTCATAATTTTTACCGGCCACCGCGTCACTGAAGGCGACTTTGCCGATGTCATGGATTTGTCCGGCAATTTCGATTTGTTCTTTAAGTTCGTCCGGCAGGCCGAGATCATCGGCAAACCAGAGGGCGATTTCGGCCACCAGCTCTCCATGGCGCCGGGCGCCGTCATTTCTTAATTCCAGCAAATTCAAAAAAGTCGACAAACTTTTTTTGAAACTTTTTTTGAAGCGCTGTTGAAAAATGCCCTCGCTTTCTATTTTTTTCTTGATGTTGGCGGTTTGCGCCAGCACTCTTTTTTTTAGATTGTTGTTCCAATCCTGCAGCTCTTCATTCTGGCGTTTTACTATTGCGGTAAGACGCTTGTTTTTTTGGAGCAGCGCGTATTTCTCAACGCCGTCCCGGATTGTTTGAAGCAGTTCATCATTGTTCCAGGGTTTGGAAATATAGCGAAAGGCGCCGCCCTTGTTGATCGCGTCCGTGGCGGCCTGCAAATCAGCATAGCCGGTCAGCACGATCCGCAGGGCCTCCGGCGCGTTGACTTTGGACTTTTCCAGCAGCTGGGCGCCTGTCATTCCCGGCATTCTCTGATCGGAGACGATAAGGGCCAGATTATCCGCGTCTTTTATAATTTCAAGGGCTTCTTCGCCGGAGCCGGCCGTAAGGACATCATAGTCTTCACCAACAAACAGCCGCCTGAGAGAGCGCAGTATATTTGCCTCGTCATCGACAAATAAAACCTGAAAGGATTCCCCTGTCTGTTCTGTTTCCATAAAAAACGGTTCCGGCTTACGGGTTTACTGTTCGGGCAGTTGCAGGAAGATCCGGGCGTTTTCCAGTTCTTTTTCTATTTCCGCCGATAAGCTTGCAACATCGTCCCAGGTCATATTCAGCATTCTCAGGAGGAAGGCCTCAAAGGGCGGTTCCTCAAAAGATTCACCCGCATCGCCGATTTTCAGTTTATTGGCGTAAATATTGGCTAAAGCCACAATAGCCACCAATTCACGATTTGCCTCGGTCGCCTGATTGGGATAGTGGTGATGCGCAATGGAGTCGACTACCGTGTGCGGCAGTTGCCATTTTTCAGCGATCATTTTTCCGATCATGGTGTGATCGTGTCCGAGAATCTGAATTTCGGCAAGCTGTAGGGGGCATTGCTTCTCCGTGATTGTTTCGTGAACCATGACATATTCTTCGGCACAACAATGAATAAGAGGGATTTTGCCCAGGTCGTGCAACAGGCCGGTGACAAAATATTCCTCCAGCTCCAATTTGGATACCCCCCTTTGTTCCGCCAGAGCCTTGGCCGCCACGCCGACACATAGAGAGTGTGTAAAGAAATGGTCCATGTCGAGCAACTCATGTTCCGGCTTGTTCTTGCCGATTGCCGCGATGGTTGCCGTACACAGGGCCAGATTTTTAACGGTATTGATGCCCAGCAGAATAATCGCCTTGGTGAGCGAGGAGACCTTGTCCGGCAGGGAATAGAAGGCGGAATTGACCAGCTTGAGTACTTGGCCGGTGAGGATCGGATCAAGGGATATGACTTTATTGAGTTTGTCGGGCGAGGTGTAAGGCTGATCACAAATCTCCAGAACCTTGGCCACCGTTACGGAGAGGCTGGGCATGGACCTGATAAACGATCTTATTTTTTCATACCGTTGCGTTTCGTCAAATGGCAAATTTTTCATTATTATGTTTTATGTATTTGTGAAAAATCGATTTGATTTTATCGAAACTGATAATTTCCTGTAACTTATCGGCATCGAGAAGAGTAAAGTTAAGTGCAAAAATAGAATAACGCCTGAGAGGTTTTGTCCATGACAGCTAAATTAGTGATCGTCATGGTGGGCTTGCCGGCACGCGGTAAATCGACCATGGCCCGTAAGATAACCCGCACCTTGGAACGTGACGAGGTCAAGGTGCTGCTTTTCAACAATGGCGAACTGCGCCGCATTCTTGCCGTGGAAGATAGCGTAGCGCCGGAGTTCTTTTCGCCCCATAACCCCAAGGGCGTGGAGTTCAGAGAAAAGTGTGCGCGGATAAACCTGGATCTGGCCCGGAATTTTCTGGGCAACAATGGGGAGGTGGCGATTATTGACGCCAGCAACGTAACGCGACGGCGCCGCAAATTGATTGCCGAAACCTTTCCCCGCATTCCCGTTCTTTTTATCGAGTGTATGAATGCCGACGCCGAGGCGCTCGAGGCTAATCTGGAGCGGAAGGCCTTATTGAAAGAGTTCCGCCATCTCTCCCCCGCCGAAGCGCTCGACAGTTTTTTTAAACGCATTTCTTATTACGAGAGTGTTTATGAATCGATGACCGATGCCGAGGCGCGAAACCGCATACTGGTGGATTCCTTTGAAGGCTGTATCCTACAGGAGCATACGCCGGACTTGGTGCCCCACTATGATCGGATTCGTGATCTTATAACGACCAGGTTCGTGCGAAATCTCTTTCTGGTGCGCCATGGCGAAACGTATTATAACCTGGAAGAGCGGATCGGCGGTGATTCGGATCTTACAGAAAAAGGCCTGGCCCAGGCACACGCCCTGGCCGATTATTTTGCCGACCAGCGTCTTCCCATTATTTTTACGAGCAATTACAAGCGGACCCTGCAGACCGCCGCCGCCATTGCCGAGAAGCAGGAACACTGCTCGATTATTGCCCTGCCGGAATTCAACGAGATCGCCGCCGGTGTCTGCGACGGCATGACGTATCAGGAAATCCAGGAGCAGATGCCGACGGTGGCGGATGCCAGAAAACACAACAAATACGGTTACATATATCCGGAAGGCGAAGGGTATGCAACCATGGAAAAACGCATTCGCCGGGGGCTGCAAAAGGTTTTTTATTTAAATAACTACGACGATAACATAATGATTGTGGGGCATCAGGCGGTTAACCGCCTGATACTTTCATATTTTGTTTTTCGCCGCAGGGCGGAGGTCGCGTACCTTTATATGCCGCAAAACCGTTATTATCATATCCAGATTGACGCGCATAAGAAAATTTTTGAATTAGTGCCGTATACCGCT
>CAYWUR010000197.1:0-4379 GCA_964460745.1 uncultured Desulfobulbia bacterium
TCCAGGTTCAACTCAAAAAGAAACTCAAAGGACGCCTTGAGTCTCCACACGTTCCAAGTAGTCAGCTTTCAGGTTTCGAAAATCATTACAAAATAAAATTTAGAGCTAGCGGCTACCGACTTGTCTACGAAGTTGTTGATGAAGAAATATATGTCTTAGTTATTGCCGTAGGAAAGCGAGACAAAAATCTGGTCTATAAAAAGGCTAAAAAAAGGGGGAAACCCAACCATAAAGATTGACGCAATGCGGAAGTTCGCAAGAAGTTCGGGGGACATCAGGGGGACATAGGGGAACCAAGGCGGGTCGGGCCAATAAGGTTCACAATACTCACACTCCCAAACTTCCACTTAGCGCTTATCAAGAGAGTATATTCAAACTATACCTTCTCGACATCGGTCTGCTTGGCGCTATGCTCAAGCTTTCTCAGCGGACAATCGTCCAGAAAAATAATCTGTTTAACGAATATAATGGCGCCTTTACGGAAAACTATGCGGCGCAGGAACTTGTCACCCACGGCCAAAAAGAATTATATTACTGGACGAGTAAAAGAGAGGCTGAAGTGGATTTTGTTATTGCCCTGCATGAACATGTCATGCCCCTTGAAGTAAAGGCCGGAGTCAGCAAGCAAAAGAAAAGCCTGCGTGTCTACGGCGACAAGTATCACCCTCCTATCCTTTCACGGGCAACGTTGATGAACTTCAAAGAGGACGGTAATATTCGAAATTATCCGCTCTATGCGCTTTGGCTATTTCTTCGAGAACAAGTTGCCAAATCTGGTGAATAAGGCGGCGGTCAGACATTTACCGCACCTTATCATTTTGGCCAAAGACAAATGGCTGTTCAAGTGCCGCGAGACGTATCATGGAGTATTGCTTTTGGGAGGGCGTCCCCGGCCGCTATTGGATCAATTTGTCCGGCGTACGGAGGCTGTGACGATCGGCCGCCGCCAGTTGGCCGCAGGCGGCGGATATATCGGCGCCGCGGCTTTCCCGGATGAACACGGTGTAGCCGGCATTGCGCAGAATTTTCTGAAATTCCTCGATGCGTTGCGCCGGCGACCGATGGTAGGGCAGGGCAGGGGTCTCGTTATATGGCAGCAGGTTGATCTTGCAGCGTATGCCCGTAAGCTTTTTGGCCAGTAACCCGGCGTCTGCCGCGGAATCGTTGATATCTTTAAGCAGGATGTATTCAAACATGATCCGCTTTCTTTTCGGCAGGGGGAAATCACGGCCGGCGGCCAGCAGCTCGGCAACCGGGTAGGTCTTGTTGACCGGCATCAGGCGGCTGCGGATCTCGTCATCGACGGCATGAAGGGAGATAGCCAGATTAACCCGGCTTTTTTCGCCGAATTCCCTGATCTTCGGCGCCAGACCGCAGGTGGAGACGGTGATCCGCCGGTCGGAAAAATCATGGCCCCGTTGTTCCTGCAAGATTTCCAGGGCGGTCAGCAGGTTGTCGAAATTAGCCAGCGGTTCACCCATGCCCATGAAAACCAGGTTGTTCAACCGGGCCTCATTGCCGAATTCGGCCAGGATGTGTTCCTTTACCGCGCTTACCTGATTGACGATTTCCGCCGGTTGCAGGTTTCTTTTGAACCCCATGCCGCCGGTAAGGCAGAAACGGCAGCCCATGGCGCAGCCGACCTGCGAGGAGACGCATAAGGTGCGGCGGTCTTCCTCCGGGATCAGGACACTTTCAATCAGGCAACCATCCGCCAGTCGGAAACCGTATTTGACAGCGCCGTCCGCGGACTTCTTTACTACTGCCGGTTCCAACCGGCTGCACCAGGCCCGTTCGGCCAGCAGCCGGCGCAGTTCCTTCTTGATATCGGTCATCTGCTCGAAATCACGGAAACCGGGGCGATACAGCCAGGCAAAAATCTGCCGTGCTCGATAGGCAGGCAGACCCAGGCCTTCGACAAAATCAGTCAATTGCGGCAGGGTGTAATTCTTTAAGTCTTGTCTCCCTTGCTGAACTGTTACGGCACAGGAACTTTTTTGCCCTTGACAATACATAAACTATACGAAATAATTATTTGTTTTTACGTTCAAATTCGGCCATGAAGTCAACCAGCTTTTCCACGCCTTCCAGGGGAAAGGCATTATAGATCGAGGCCCGGCAGCCGCCCACGGAACGATGGCCTTTCAGACCGTCCAGGCCGCGGGCCGTCGCCTCTTTGACAAACGCCGCCTCAAGTTCGGCGGTAGGCAGATTAAAGGTAATGTTCATTAATGACCGGGAATCGTTTTCCGCGTGCCCCCGGTAGAAATCCGAGGCATCGATAGCGGCATACAACAACGCCGCCTTTTGTCGGTTCAGTTTTTCAATGGCCGGCACGCCGCCCTGTTTTTCCAACCACTTAAGCACCAGGCCGATGGCGTAAATGGCGAAGCAGGGCGGGGTGTTGAACATGGAGCCCTTATCGGCGTGAGTCTTGTAACGGAACATTGTCGGGACGTTTTCAGGAGTCCGGTCCAACAGGTCGTCTCTGATAATAACCACCGTAGCGCCGGCCGGGCCCATGTTTTTCTGGGCGCCGGCAAAAATAATGCCGAAGCGGTTGATGTCGATGGCGCGGGACAGAATATCGGACGACATATCGCAGACCAATATCTTGTCGGTCTCCGGCAATTGATGAAACTGGGTGCCGAATATGGTGTTGTTGGACACCAGGTAAAGATATTCCGCGTCCGGCGCCACCTTGTATTCGGCTGGCCCCGGCACCCGGTTGAAGTTGCTCGCCTCGCTGGAAAAAGCCACATCAATATCACCGAAGAGCCTGGCCTCCTTTATGGCCTTTTTAGACCAGGCGCCGGTGTTGAGATAAGCGGCGCTTTTGTCCGGGCCGAGCAGATTCATGGGGACCATGGCAAACTGGCTTGAGGCGCCGCCCTGTAGAAAAAGGACCTTGTAATTGGCGGGGATATCGAACAACTCCCGCAGGAGCGCCTCCGCCTCCTCGGTAATGGCCATGAATTCCTTGCTGCGGTGGCTCAGCTCTATGAGGCCTATTCCCTTGTCGTTATAATTGACAATGTCCCCGGCCGCCTGGGTCAGCACCTCGTAGGGAAGGGTGGCCGGACCGGGACTGAAGTTAAAGATTCTCTCGGGCATAATTGTTACTCCTGTGCAAATCCTTGATAATAAGTAATCACGACAGCTTATCCTACTGCAATCAGCACAAAATTACGATGATTTTGTAATTACTTCAAACTGTTTTATTATAAGGTAATGGCGGTGGCAAACGGGAGGCGCTCTGAGTTCCCGCTTGCGGGGATGGATGTTGTTTTTTTGCAATGGCGGGATAATTTTTGATTGATGACATACACTATATTGTGTATATATATTTACGCAAGTGTCAATATATTGTGCTTTGTGCTGATTTTAATCTTAAACTTCGGGCAAATTGAAAGAAATGGCGCTGACTGCTCATAAATACGATGAAAGCAAGATCAAGACCCTGAGTTCTCTTGAACATATCCGGCTGCGGCCGGGCATGTATATCGGTCGGCTCGGCAACGGCGCCCACCCGGATGACGGCATATATATCCTCTTGAAAGAAGTGCTTGACAATGCCGTGGATGAATTCATCATGGGGGCCGGCAAGCGGATTGATGTCAGCATCGATGAAAACCGTTTTGTCAGGGTCCGGGATTACGGTCGGGGGATCCCTTTGCGCAAACTGGTGGAATGCGTCTCGGTAATCAACACCGGCGCCAAATACAACACCGAGGTCTTTCAGTTTTCAGTGGGGCTTAACGGCGTCGGCACCAAGGCGGTCAACGCCTTGTCCGAAACATTTCGGGTTACCTCGTTTCGGGACGGGGAATTTGCCAGGGCTGACTTTGCCAAAGGCGTTCTCCTGGCGGAAAAAAACGGTTCCACCTCTGAAAAAGACGGGACCTTGATTGAATTTCTGCCTGACCCCGCCATGTTTTCCGATTTTTCCTATGATATGGATTTTGTCGGGAAAAGGCTGTGGCGTTATGCCTATCTCAATGCCGGACTAAGGCTGTATCTGGATGGCGAGTGCCATTATTCCGCCAGAGGATTGCAGGATCTGCTGGCAAACGAGATCAATGGCAATCAACTCTATGAGCCGATCTGTTTTAAAAACGCCACCATGGAATTCGCCTTCTGTCATACCAGCGGTTACGGTGACAGCTATTTTTCCTTTGTGAACGGCACGTATACCAGTGAGGGCGGCACGCATCTCTCCGCCTTCCGGGAGGGTATTCTCAAAGGGGTAAACGAATATTCAAACAAAAAATTCTCCGGCAATGACGTGCGTGAAGGTGTCGTCGGCGCCCTGGCCGTAAAGGTTAAGGACCCGGTTTTTGAATCGCAGACCAAAAACAAACTGGGCAATACCGATATAC
>CAYWUR010000198.1:0-4371 GCA_964460745.1 uncultured Desulfobulbia bacterium
CTGTACGTGAGGAGGGCGAAACGGATGAAGATGGGGTGCAGCTGAATAGTTACGCAAATTGTTCATTTTGCCAAGCAGCAAACACATATTCTGTTGCTGTGAAGCATAAAAACAATGGTATTTATAATAGTTGCAAGCAAAAAGTCAAGGGAATAAATGCAGGCGAGGCCCGCAACCTCTATTTCCGACGGGATAGTGCTTTAATGGATCTTTTTCCCCCGAATCCGTGACGGATTCGGGCTTTTGCCATTGACAGCAGTACTGCTAAACCGTACCATGTTGCTGTGGTTGATTACTTGGATTGCTGGCGCTTACAGGGCGCCGAATCCGGGGTCTCCCTTTGGTCGCTCACCGGCCGGCGGGGAATTCCGGGGACCGATACCGCTTATTGCCCCTGTGAAGGTTTACGTTGTAATGAACGGCGGAAGTCTTTGGGAATTGTCAATACCTGATATTCCGGGGGGGATATGTCTATTGAAAACGAGTTTGTCTGGCGCGCCTTAAATGATCTTGACACCAACGCCTTGCTTATCGTTGACAAGAAAGGGGTTATACGTAATATCAACAGAGGCGTAACAAAGCACCTGGGCTATAGTGAACACGATATTATCGGCAAAAAAGTTGAATTTATCATGTCTCCTGATGTCAGGGAACTGCATGTGTCACTTTTTTCAAATTACGTCAGTCGCAGAAGAGAAGAGACACAATGTAAATCAAGGATTATCGGCGTTCAAAGAAATTTTCCGGATACCATTGCCGTTCAAGATAACGAGCCGAAGCGATTTTCTATTATACATAAAGATAAGCGTGAAATACCTGTCACATTGACTATCAATGAGATCTGGTCGGATTCTGATGAGCTTGTCGGTTTTATTGTAATAATTCTTAACAATACGGAGCAATATAATCTACACGAAACATTGCGGCATCAATCGTCTCACGACGAACTGACGGGGTTGATTAACTGGCGGGAATTTTTTCGCAGGATTCACCGGACAAAGAAGAGTATCCTGGGGCAGGGCACGGAATACCATGCCTCCATTTTGTACCTGGATATCGATTACTTTAAGACAATCACTTACGAGTCACAGAGTACGGCGGATTCCGCCCTGAAGAAGGTCTCCAACTGGTTGCTGAATAATACGCGTCAGAGAGAAGAACGAGATCTGGATCTTATCGTGTGCCACTTTATCGGTGACGAGTTTATCGTTTACCTGCCTGGTACACCGATCAATGGCGCCTTGATACTGGCCAACCGTCTCAAATCGGAATTCCTGAAACTAAATTTGCGGACATCAAAGCGGCCCTATTTTTCCAGCCTTAGTATTGGAGCCGCAACGATTACTCCTTCCTCCAGGTTGCAAGACGCGATTTCACAGGCTTCAAGCGCGTGTCGTGTAGCCAAGGAAAAAGGCAAGGATAAAATTAAGGTGGCGCAGGAAGAAGATTCTCAATACCTGAGGCTGGAGCCTGTCATCCGTGAGGCGCTACGGCGTCGGCGGTTGAAGCTGTATGCGCAAAAAATAGTCGCCATCAGTCCGGGCGCAAAATCAACCGATAACAATAGGGCGCACTATGAAATATTGTCCAGGCTGGAAGATGAACAAGGCAATATAGTATCACCGGCGGTATTCATCCCGGCGGCGGAAAAACTGGGGCTCGCGATTTCGGTTGACATGTATGTAATAGAGCATATTCTGGCAACGTTGCGTGATAATCCGGGTCACGCGGAATCTCTTTCCCTGTGTTCAATCAACCTGTCGGGATTGTCCGCTTCCAACGAAAGAATGCTTCTTTTTATTGAAAGCCGAATACGAGAGAGTGGCGTTGACCCCCGGAAGTTATGCTTTGAAGTTACTGAAACTCACCAGATCCAGGATAATGATATTGCCCTGGATTTAGCGATCAGTGTTAAAAAATTAGGGTGCAGGTTGGCCTTTGACGACTTCGGTATCGGGTACTCTAATTATCAGAGTTTTTCCCGCCTCCCGGTGGACATCGTTAAGATTGACGGCAGCTACATACGGAACGTATTGGAAGACAGGCAATTAAAAACAGATGTTGAAGGCATGATAAATTCGGCGAAATCCCGCGGGCTTGAAATTGTTGCGGAATATGTTGAAAATGAGGAAATTGTTGCCGAGATGGAACGAATCGGCGTTGACTATGCCCAGGGGTATTATTTTGCGAAGCCGGTGCCATGGGATGTCTTGATAGAGGAAACTTGACGGAACAACTCAGAAGTCTTGGGGTGCATATGGGGCTGCCGGTGAACTTTTACGAATTTCGATTACTTTCGGGGGTATTATAATGCTGAATAGTTACGACAACTTAACCTCTCTCCACGCATTCAGCCTGGAAATAGCCATATGAATAATGTGAAAAATCATATTAAGAAAAAGGTGCAGGATGCAGCGGATATTATGCGGCGGATCATGCAAAATGACCTGTTGCTGGAAAGGACGGCGCTGGTTTCCTCTGCAATAATCGATGTTTTTCGTGGCGGCGGTAAGGTGTTGTTCTGCGGCAACGGCGGCAGCGCCGCTGATGCTCAGCATCTGGCCGCGGAACTGTCCGGCCGTTTTTATTACGACCGCGCCCCCTTGTTTGCCGAGGCCCTCCATGTAAATACCTCCTACCTCACGGCGGTTGCCAATGATTATTCCTTCGACGATGTTTATGTCCGGCTTGTGAAGGCAAAAGGCCGGCAGGGGGATGCCTTGGTTGGCATATCCACTTCCGGCAAATCAGCCAATATTATTAATGCATTGAAATATGCCGATTCGATCGGCATGATTACCGTCGGTCTGACCGGGGCGGGCGGCGGCGCTATGTCGGGACTATGCCGGCATCTGCTTGATGTGCCGTCTGGGGATACACCCCGCATCCAGGAGATGCATATTATGCTCGGCCATATTATCTGTGAATTGGTTGAAAAGGAGCTTTTCCCGCCGCCGCCCGGGATCATGGTCTGAAAAAAATGAAAAAACGCCTCCCTGTTTTTCTTGTCGTCGGTTTATGTCTTCTGCCTTCTTCCTGCGGTATTTTTTCGACAACGTATCATATTGCGAAAGGCACGGTGAAAACAACCTATGGCGCGGCGAAGCTGGCCGTTAAGGCCGTGGCGGCGACCGGCAGGCTGACCTATAAGATAGGGGGATATACCTACGAGGTGGTCAAGGCCCCGTTTGCATGGCCCCTGACCAGTGATATTGAGTCGATTGGCGGCCTGTCGCCCAAGGAAGCTATCCGGCTGGGACGTGTCAAGAACGCTCCCTATGTGGTCAAGGGCAAGAGATATAAGCCGATGTCGGTGGCGGCGGCCGCTAAATATAAGGAGAAAGGCCTGGCCTCCTGGTACGGATATGAAACCCGTAATATGAAGGGAGGTCATATGACGGCCAACGGGGAAGCCTTTGACCCCCGCAAGCCATCGGCCGCCCACAAGTATTTGCCGCTGCCTGTTCATGTGCGGGTCAAAAATCTGGAGAACGGCAGGTCGTTGATTGTTCGGGTCAATGATCGCGGTCCTTTTGTGAGTGGCCGGATTATTGATCTCAGCGCCGGGGCGGCAAAGAAACTTGGTTTTTATAAGCAGGGTATGGCCAGGGTCCTGGTGGAGACTGTTGAAATAGATTGAACTAATCAAGTTTTAAGATTTAAGTTTTAGGTGTTGATGAACTTGCAAAAAGTCGCAAATCATCATTTTCGTCATCCGGGCTTGACCCGGAATCCAGTAATTTCAACTTGAGAGCGAGGCACATACTTAACACTTAAAACTTAAGACTTAAAACTTTAAATGACCCTATTTGCTAGAGACCGGCTGCAGGAATATCCGTTGCCGCTTCTTGCCGCACTGGCCGCAGTGGCAAGGCGGCGCGGCCGGCAGTTCTATATTGCCGGCGGCCCGGTGCGTGATTGGCTGATGGGCAGGGCGGCAAACGACCTGGATGTTACGGTGGCGGCGGACGCCTTTGGTTGTGCGCATGATCTGGCGCGGGAGCTGGGTGGCGCCTTTGTGCCCCTGGATTTAAATGAAGATGTGGCAAGGGTGGTCTGGCGGAAAATAACCGTGGATTTTTCCGCTTTTCGTGAGGGGACAAGCACGATTGAAGCGGACCTTCTTAAACGGGATTTTACCATCAATGCCATGGCGGTTTCTTTTGATGCCGAGCGGCCTGGTCTATGCGAACCGTTTGCAATTATAGATCCCACCGCCGGCTGCGCGGATATCAAAGCCGGCCTTATTCGCTGTACGTCAACGGCCGTTTTTGGCCGTGAGCCCCTGCGGTTACTGCGGGCCTACGGTTTTAAGGCGGCTTTGGGCTTTGTCCTTGTTGCGGCTACGCGGGATGTTGTGCGGCAACAGGT
>CAYWUR010000199.1:0-4259 GCA_964460745.1 uncultured Desulfobulbia bacterium
ATTCCCGCCGGGTCTTTGCATCTGCATCTGGCTGAGCATGCCATGGCTTTTATTTATCCCGCCATCTCCAGTTATGTGGGCGGCGATATTGTGGCCGGTATAATGGGCTCCGGGATGTACCGCGCCGAGGCTCTTACCCTCTATGTCGATATCGGTACCAACGCGGAAATAGTCATCGGTAATCGAGAATGGCTTGTCTGTGCCGCCTGTTCGGCAGGACCCGCCTTTGAGGGCGGCGGCATTACTCACGGCATGCGGGCCGCGGCCGGGGCGATTGAAGATTTCAGCCTGAATCCGTCAACTTACGAGCCGATGAATATTACAGTCGGTAATCGCCCGCCCCGGGGGATTTGCGGTTCCGGCCTTTTGATTATCATAGCCACCTTGTTTGAGCATGGAGTGATTGATCAGCGCGGTATGTTCAACCGCGATATTGCCGGCGACAGGATCAGACGGGGCAAAAGCGGTTATGAGTATGTCCTGGCATGGCGGCATGAAGCCGGCGGCTCTACTGATATTGTCCTGAATGAGGTGGATATTGAAAATTTTATTCGCGCCAAGGCGGCAATCTATGCGGGAATTAAGACCCTGGTGGAAGTCGTGGGGCTCCGGATCACTGATCTGGAACGCATTATGCTGGCCGGCGCCTTCGGCAGTTATATTGATATCGATTCCGCTCTTACGGTAGGCTTGTTGCCGCCGGTAGAGCAGGATAAATTCATCTATGTCGGCAACGGCTCTCTGATGGGGGCCAGAATGAGTGAGTTGAGTAATCATATTCGCCGGGATGTTGTGGAAGTCGTCCGCCGGATGACGAGCTTTGAACTTTCCGAAGTTGAAGGTTTTAAGGATCAGTACGTCGCTTCCCTTTTCCTGCCGCATACCGATACGTCGCTTTTCCCGAGTATGAAATTCGCTGCTTTTTAATATTTTCGGTAATTGGAGTAGTTGTAAATGGCAACAAGACCCACGTATGAAGAATTAGCAAGTAAGGTCGAGCAGATGGAGAGCGATCTCAGTGAGGCTTACACGCAGATGGAGGCAACTAATCTTGAGTTCGATAATATCATGGAAAAGTATAACCAGATTTATATGGAGTATGAACTCCTGGAAATTGAACTCAACCAGGTATTTAATTCTTCCGCGGATGGCATGTGGGTGGTGGATAAAAAACACAATGTGCAAAGAATCAATCAGGCGCTTTTGGCCTTGCTCGATAAAAGTGAAGAAGAAGCGATCGGCCGGAAATGTTATGAGTTGTTTGCCGGCTTCAACTGCCAGGGCGCCGGTTGTTTGTTGAAGCAGCTGAAAAAAGGTGCTGACCGCGTGGAGATTGATATTGAAGGGACAAACGGCAAAGGGGATAAAAAGCCCTTTATTATGACGGCAAGCCCTTTTTTGGGAATTGATGGGGACTTGATCGGCATAGTTGAAGTTCTCAAGGATATTACCGAACGTAAGGCGGCGGAAGAGGCGATCCGGGTAGCTAATCGTGAGTTGCAGCGTTTGGCCATGGTTGATGGTTTGACTCAGGTCGCCAATCGTCGACATTTTGACGAAACTCTGCACAAGGAATGGCGGCGGCTGACAAGAGAGAATGGGCCGCTTTCTCTGATCTTATGCGATGTTGATTTTTTTAAACTGTACAATGACACCTATGGCCATCAATCAGGAGATGAATGCCTGCGGGCGGTTGCCCGGGCGATAAGCTCACAGGTCAGTAGGGCCGCGGATTTGGTGGCCCGTTATGGAGGGGAGGAATTCGTCGTTCTGCTGCCCAACACGGCTATTGACGGGGCTATGAAATTAGCTGATGGCATTCGGCACGGAGTACAGCAACTCAATATTGCCCATTGCCGTTCTAAAGTCTGCCCGAACGTGACGTTGAGCCTGGGAGTTTCGAGCATGGCGCCTGATCAGAGTTTTTCGGCGAAAGACCTTGTTGAGTTGTCGGATAAGGCGCTGTATGACGCCAAAGAGCAGGGCCGCAATAGAGTGGCCTTAAGAACCGTTGAGGGAGCCAAAGGAGAGTAGCGTAACCTCTTTGATATGTTGTTTCCCGGCGGACTCACTGCTCAAAATAAATTGGAAATTATTTCATATCCGCCGACCCATGTTCCGATCATGCTGCCGAAACCCGGTAAAAGAAAGGCCAGAAAAACTTTTAGCAGTCTGTTTCTCCACCACCCCTTCAGGGTCGACATATCTTCCATGACACTCTCGAATTCCCTGACCACCGGCGGCTGAAACATGACCTGGACAAAAGCGGTTACGTAACCAGCGCCGATTACCGGGGTTAGACTGGTGATCGGCGCGGCCGCAAAGGCTACCGCTATCGTGAGGGGGTGGGCCAGGGCCAGCATGGCGCCGAGAGCAGAGGGTATGCCGTTTGCCAGAATCCAATATTGCAGGTTCGCGCCGGCCGCCGCTCCGCCTTTTTGCCAGCCGATAATACAGAGAGAGGCTATAATTATAGCTGGTATTGCCCACCCTGAAATTTTCCAGAAAGGGGAGATCGGCGGAAACGTATTTATTTCGGCCATTATTCCCGCGGTCCCGGCGCTGCTCTCCGCATAGAGAGACCTTTTTATGCCCTCAATGTGGCCGGCGCCCACAACGGCCACCAGTTTTTTGCCCGGCGCGGCTTTTATCTTTTCCGCCAGAAAGAAGTCCCGCTCATCAATAATGACTTTTTTTAAATCGGGCATGGCCTCGCCTAATTCGGCCATGAGTTCGGACAGTACGTCATTTTTTTTTAATTCAGCCAGCTTTTCCTCGTTTATTTCCACCCGGTCGAACAGGCTGGCCATCAGGGTGGCTAACAGATAACCTTTTTTAAAAAAAGATGTTGCATGCCAGGCCCGCCGCAAGGTAACACGGATATCCCGGTCACAGAGTTCCACCAGTATCCGGTGCTTTTCCGCCACTCGGGCGGCCTCAAGAAGTTCCGTGCCGGGCAGAACTCCCAGTTGCCCCCCCAGTTTCTTCTGATAAGAGGAAAGCAGCAGGTTCACCAGCAGGGTGCTGAGCTGTTTTTTTCTGATGATTTCCTTGATGTTCAGGGAGGAGAATTTTTTTCTTTCGGCAAGCGCCGCAAAGCGTTTTTCATCAAGCTCAACACAAACGCAATCCGGCTGCTCCTTTTCAATAACCCTGTGAACCAGATCAACTGACTTCTGAGAAATATGGGCGGTGCCGATGAGGATTATATCACGGCCGCGCAGATGTAAGATATGGACGTCCGTCGACAGATTGGGGGAGGGTCTTTGGTTTTCTTCCTCGATGGCCATAAGAGTTATACGCGGTTTAAACTAACCGGAATTCGTGACGGCTACACATCCACATCGGCCGCTAATTTCAACAGCAGGAGATTGCCGGGATAAATTATATCATCTTTGAGGTTGTTCCAGATTTTGATGTTTTCGAGATGAATCTTGTACTTTTTGGCAATGCCCCAGAGAGAATCGCCGCTTTGGACGTGATAGTAGGTCGTTGGCGTGTCGGTTTCCTCGGCCTTGGTTATTTTTTCTCCAGCCTTTTGGGACGCACCAGGATTGGTCAATCCGTCCGGCGGGAATATTTTTTTGTTTTGAGCTGTTACGGCGGGGGAACCGGTTTTTTCGATAAATATGGCGAGGAGTTGGCCGGCTTTGATGCGATTAATGTCTTCCAGGTCATTCCAGGCGGCTATTAGATGCTCAGGCACATTATAGAGGTGGGCCAATTGGGATACATTTTCTCCGGGCTGGATTTTATGTAGAACAAAATTTTCTTTCGAAGAAGCAGCCATAAGACGTGAGTTCCCGTTGTTTTCAGGCAGCAAGGCATAGGCCGTAGTCTGGTAAGGAATACGTAGTCGCTGCCCGGGCATTAACTCGGCGGCTCTCAAATTGTTGGCCTTGAGGATAATGGTTTTTGTCAACCCGTATCGCCGGCAGATGGCGGTCAGGGACTCATTATTTTTAACCGTGTGGGTCTTGTAATTTGTTGTAACGGTCGCATGCACACGGGGTAAATTCCGGGCCACCAGTTTCTTTTTCCCGCCAGGCACCCTGAGATGGTATAAAGCCCTGTCGGGCGGGGTGAACGGCTTGCGGAGTTCCCGGTTGCGCTTCCGCCAGGATTCCATTTTTATATTGCCGGCAAGTGTATCTGCGGTCTGTGGAGGCCAGCGGGGTACCTCAATTGGCTCATCCTTCAGGGCTGGCTCATTGTGGAGATCGCTAATGCCGGTTTTGGCCGGTGCTCTGGCTATTATT
>CAYWUR010000200.1:0-4246 GCA_964460745.1 uncultured Desulfobulbia bacterium
GGCCGATGTCAGGATGGCCGCTGCCGGTGTCAGTCGTAATATCCTGTCCAAATGGGGTGGGCGGGTGGTCTGCAGAGTTGCCGAACCGGAGGTGGCTGCCAGAGCCAGGGAGGAAGGAAAGACCAGGTCGGAAGTTGCCGTTGAACTCGGGATGCGGGAAGATATCGGTATTGTCGCCATCGGCAACGCCCCCACAGCCTTATTAAAGGTTATGGAGTTGATCGAGCAGGGCACGATACCGAAACCGGATCTGGTGGTTGGGGTGCCCGTGGGCTTCGTGAATGCTGCGGAGAGCAAGGAACTGCTTCACCAGAAAGAGTATCCGCATATTACCGCTCTGGGCAGAAAAGGTGGAAGTCCGGTCGCTGCCGCCATTGTCAACGCTATTTTGAGACTGGTCTGAAAATGGCGAAAAAAAGACTCCGTTCCGGATATACGACCGGTGCCTGCGCGGCAGCCGCAGCCAAAGCGGCGGTGTCGCTGATGTTAGCCGGAGAAACCTCTGGCACGGTGGAAATTCCATTTCCGGACGGCAGTCGTCATACTTTTAAAGTCCATAGCTGTGAGGATTGCGACGGGGAAAAATTCCGCGCCTCGGTTATCAAGGATGCCGGGGATGATCCAGATGTCACCAATGGGGCGGAGATCGTTGCCGCGATCCGGGAAATAGCAGGAGAGCCGGGAGATATTATTATTCGCGCCGGTGACGGAGTTGGAACGGTGACCAAACCCGGTCTGGCGATAGCACCCAGGGAGCCGGCCATCAATCCTGTTCCCCGGCGGATGATCCGGGAGGCGGTCCATGAGATCTGGCAGCCTGATGAAAATGTTTCTCTCGAGGTCGAGATATCGATTCCCGACGGCGAGGAACTGGCAAAAAAAACATTGAATCATCGGCTGGGTATCATCGGCGGTCTTTCCGTTTTGGGCACCACCGGTATTGTCCGCCCGGTCTCGGCCGATGCCTGGACGGCCACCATTACCGCCTCCATGGATGTGGCGCGGGCCGCCGGTCTTGATGAAGTTGTTCTTTCCACCGGCCGTATTTCTGAAAAGGGGGTCTTTTCAATTTTGCCTCTGCCGGAAGAGGCCGGAGTGATGATGGGTGATTATCTGGAATTTTCCCTGAAAGAGGCCGCCCGACATGAGTTCCGGCAAATTCATCTTTCGGGTATGTGGGCCAAGGTGCTGAAAGCGGCCATGCAGATCCCCCAGACCCACGTGCGGCATGGGGCTTTGGAGACCGAGCAGGCGCTTGAATTTCTGGCGGAACTTGGGGCGGAATCGCAGGTTTTGCAGCGGCTGGAAGGCGTCAATACCGCCAGGGAAATCTATGAAAGGTTGAACATAATGGGCGAGACAGGGTTGATCGAGGCCGTTTGTGTCCGAGCCCGGGATTATGCCAGACAGGTCAGCGGTCTTGAAGTGATGGTTTACCTGCTCCATGCGAGCGGTAAGGTGGTTGTGAGTGTATAAGGTCTATCTGTTGGGTATAAGTGGAGATCTACTAACCTCGGAGCAGGCGGAGATTGTTGATCGTTGCCCCTATGTAGTTACCACTTCCAGATATCGAGAACTGATTGGGGGGCAGGATAAAACAGTCATGCCCATAGCACCTCTTAAAGAGATGCTCGCAGCTGTTAGTTCTCAGCGGGAGAAAAGCGAGGTGGCGGTGCTGGCCAGTGGTGACCCCCTGTTTTACGGGGTGGGCAGAAAGATGCTGGTTGCTTTCGGGCCGGATGCGGTGGAAATTCTCCCCGGTGTGTCATCCATGCAGCTCGCCTTTGCCCATTTCAAGGAACCTTGGGATGATGCGGTGTTTGTCAGCCTGCACGGACGCAGCGGGGAGAATCCGGCATCCCAGCTTTTGGCCCACCGAAAAGTATTTGTGCTGACTGACCGGCAGAATTCGCCGGACCTGGTGGCGAAAACCCTGCTTGAGCATCTGCGAAACTGTGGCCGGGAAAACATTGTCGACTCTTATCAGGTTTTTGTTGGTGAAAATCTGGGATTGCCCGAGGAACGCCTGGTTACCGGTAGTCTCGATGAGATATCAGAACAGAGCTTTGTCGACCTCAATGCGATGATCATCAAAAGGGCGTCGGTCCAGCCCATGGCTGACTTTTCCCTGGGCTTGCAGGAGGGAGAGATCGCCCATAGTCGAGGGCTCATCACCAAGGATGAAGTGCGGGCCACCACCCTCCATCGACTGCGGCTCCCGGCCCGAGGGGTATTCTGGGACATCGGGGCCGGCAGCGGCTCCATTTCGGTTGAGACCGCCAGGCTTTGTCCGCAACTGGATGTCTTTGCGGTGGAACGTGCTGGACAGGAGCTTGCAAATATCAGGGCCAATATCGGACGATATGAATTGCATAACGTAAAAGTTGTGGCAGGGGAGGCGCCGGCGGCACTTCGCGGGTTGCCTGCGCCGGACCGGATTTTTATCGGCGGCAGTGGCGGTAGTCTGGAGGCGATCATCACCTTTGCCGCAGGAAAACTTGCGGCCGGAGGCCGGATTGTCGTGAACGGGATGATCGAAAAAACAAGAAAGGCGGCGCCTGCCGTACTCCACGAATGCGGGCTTGAGGTAACTATCAGTGAAATCAGTGTCAGCCGCAGGGTGTATCCTGCGCCGGATGATGTTTCGCTTACTTTTAATACAATAGCGGTAATAACAGGGATAAAGCTGAATTAATCCGCTTATCGGCTTAAATGAAACTTACGCCCGTTGGGTGCAAAATGAAAGGAAAGTTTTACGTAATTGGAGTGGGTCCGGGAGATCCGGAACTGTTGACCTTGAAGGCCATGCGGATTTTAAATGACTGCCCGGTCTGGATAGTACCCAAAGGCAGTATGGAAGGCGAGAGTACGGCTCTAAATATCATCGGCGATACCGTCTCCCGGCAGGGCAAAGAGATTCTTGAACAATATTTCCCCATGAAAAAAATCCACCGGGGCGAGAAGACGGACTCGGAAGTGGCAAAGGCTTGGCAGCAGACGACCGAGGCTATCTGTGAATGGCTGACAAAGGGACAGGATGTGGTTTTTCCTACTATGGGAGACCCCGCCATCTACAGTACAGCTTTTTATGTCTGTGAAACCCTGCTGGGAACGGTGCCTGATCTTGAGGTCGAAATCATCCCCGGGGTTTCGTCCGTCGGCGCTACTGCGGCAGCCGTAGGCCTACCCCTCTGCCTGGGAGATGAGCGGTTGGTGGTTATCCCGGCCACCTTTGAAAACGGCAAGCTGAGAGAGACCCTGGAGCAGTTTGACACCGTGGTGCTGATGAAGGTGCACCGGGTCATGGATCGGTTGGTGCCGCTGCTTGACGACCTGAACCTGCTTGATAAGGCTGTGCTGGTTGAAAGGACCAGCCAGAACGAAGAACACATCCAGCGAGATCTGGCGGCTGCCGCGACCAGGAAACATCATTATTTTTCTACTGTAATTGTGAGAAAGAAATGACCCTTTTAGAACAACAAAATCCTGTCTATTTTGTCGGAGCCGGTCCCGGTGATCCAGATCTTATTACGGTCAAAGGCCGGCGACTTCTTGATGAAGCGCAGATTATCGTGTATGCCGGCAGTCTGGTACCAAAAGCCCTGATTAAAGGAGTGAACGCCGAACTTCATGATTCAGCCGTCCTGAACCTGGAAAAGATTGCCGAGATTATGGTCAAGGGGGTACAAGACGGGAAACGGGTGGTTCGGCTCCATACCGGTGATCCTGCTTTTTATGGTGCCATCAGGGAACAGATGGCTCTTTTGGCTGAACAGGAAATACCATATGAAATGGTGCCGGGGGTCAGTTCCGCCAATGCGGCGGCAGCCGCCCTTGCTACAGAACTGACCTTGCCTGAAGTTTCCCAGACGGTAATTATCACCCGCCGGGCCGGACGCACCCCAGTGCCGAAAAGGGAAGACCTGCGGAGTCTGGCCGCCCACCAGGCCACCATGATGATATTTTTGAGTGTGGGGATGATCGAGAAAGTTGTCAAAGACCTGCTGGCGGGAGGTTATGGCCCGGAGACCCCGGTGGCAGTTGTGGAAAGGGTAAGCTGGCCCGAGGAGCGGGTTCTGCGCGGCACCCTTGAAACCATTGCCGGCCAGGTCAGTGAGGCGGAGATCAGAAAGACCGCCATCATCTCGGTGGGCAAAGAGTTCGGGCAGGGCCCTCTTGGATCTGCATCTAAACTGTATGACAAGAGCTTCAGCCATGAATACCGCAAAGAATAAGTTGAGATAGA
>CAYWUR010000201.1:0-4209 GCA_964460745.1 uncultured Desulfobulbia bacterium
AACGAGCAGATACGGTGGCACGCCATAACGGCTCTCGGCCTGGTAACCGCCGATCTGGCCGATAGGGATATGGAAGCGGGCCGGGTGGTCATGCGGCGTCTTATGTGGAGCTTGAATGATGAATCAGGCGGAATCGGCTGGGGCGCTCCCGAGGCCATGGGTGAAATTATGGCTGGCCATGACAGCCTGGCGGCGGAATTTGTTCATATCCTGATCGCCTACATGCGACAGGATGGCAGCTTCCTGGAACTCGAGCCTTTACAGCGCGGCCTGATGTGGGGAATCGGTCGGCTGGCGCAGGTCAAACCGGATCTCCTGCGAGCCGGCAACGCCGGCCACTGCCTGTTACGGTATCTACAGGTGGAGGATGCCGCGGTACGCGGGCTGGCAGCCCGGGCGCTGGGTCTGCTCAAAACAGAAAATGTACTCCCAACGCTGGCGCCGCTTTTACATGATAGCCGCACGGTCACACTGTACCAGGATCGCAGCTTTGTAAACACAAGCGTAAAAGAACTGGCGGTCGAGGCGCTGACGGCTATTCAAAACGACCGCCGGTCCGGCAGCGGTTAATTTCTATGTATTGGTATTCACTATGCCTTACCCTCTTACGTCGGCAGCACCTCTGAAATCCTGCTTCGCGGGCTTCCTGCAGATAGATGTTCTGACCGGCGATATCGAGGCAAATCTGAATCAGGTAAGCAATGCGCTCAATTATCTCAAACCTGATTGCCCCGGCATAATAGTTCTGCCGGAACTATGGGCCACAGGATTTGACTATCATAACCTGCCGACGCTGGCCGAGCGCACGCCGGCACTGCTCGCCGCTCTTCAGGACTTAGCCTCGCGATACCGGATTTATCTGGCCGGCTCGCTGCCGGAGGCGGCTCCCGGCGACGACGGCCCTGTTTTTTACAACACCTTATTCGTTACCGGTCCGGCCGGCACACTCGGCCGCTACCGCAAGCAGCAACTCTTTGCCCCCATGCGGGAAGATTGCCATCTACAGGCCGGAGACAATCCCCGCCCCGTGGAAACCCCACTGGGCAAACTTGCGGCACTGGTCTGCTATGATCTCAGGTTCCCGGAACTGGCCAGGGGTCAAACGGCGCAGGGGGCCGGAATTTTACTGGTTGCCGCCCAGTGGCCGATGTCGAGAAAAGATCACTGGCGCACCCTGCTCAGGGCCAGAGCCATCGAAAATCAAATTTTCGTTGTCGCCGCCAATCGTTGCGGTAAAACCGCCGACACGGTCTTTGCCGGCCACTCCATGATCATCGCCCCGGACGGCGCCATCCTCAAGGAGGCGGGAGAAAAGCAGGAATGGGACGGCACGCGGCTTGATCCAGCGCAGCTTGATGCAGTCCGCACCCGTTTTAACACAGCCGCGCCCGCTCCTTACCGATACCATGACCATGACAAGATAATCACGCCGCAAAAAGCTACGAAAATCACCGGACAATGGAAGACCATGGGCAAAAAGGTGGTTTTCACCAATGGCTGTTTCGATATACTGCATGCCGGCCACGTCACATATCTGGAGATGGCCAGAAAGGCCGGAGACTGCCTCATTGTCGGCCTGAACAGCGACACATCAGTGCGATCAATCAAGGGTCCCAAACGTCCCTTAACCAGCCAGGACGACCGGGCCAGAGTCCTGGCCGCCCTGCGCTGCATTGATTATGTCGTTCTATTTGACGAAGACACGCCCTACAGACTGATCTGTTCACTTCTGCCCGACGTCCTGGCAAAAGGGGCGGATTGGCCGGCAGATCAAATCGTCGGGGCCGAGGAAGTAAAAAATAACGGCGGGCGGGTGGTCCGCATCCCCCTGGTGGACGGCGCCTCCACCACGACGATCATTGAAAGAATCAGGGAAGATAAAAAATGAAAGGCCCTATTCCGACTCAGCGGCATCAAGACGGAAGAGTCTGCGGGTAATATCGAGTTTAGCCCGTTTCTCTTCCGGGCCGGCGTTTTTCTTCAGGAAAATGATGGAATCGTGCAGGAGCTTGTTGGCAATGGAAGCGGTTAACAATTCAATGGATTTCCGCTCCTTGTCCGATAAATTGACAAAATTTTTCATGGACCTGGCAAGTTCCGCCCGACGAATAGCCTCGGCTTTTTCTCTGAGGGCGACGATCGTCGGCGTTATCGCCAAGCCGTCCAGCCATTGCATGAACTTGAGGGTCTCATCCGCCACAATCCGTTCAGCCCGCACCGCCTCTTTATCTCTCTCCGATCGGTTAATATCCACGACATTAGTCAGATCATCAATGCCGTAAAGGTAAACATTTTCCAGATCATTAATTTTCGGATCAAGATCCCGCGGCACCGCGATATCGATAAGGAACAAGGGCCGATTCCGACGCTGCTTCATGACGGGTTTGACGTCTTCTTTGGTAAGAATAAAATCAGGGGCGCCGGTCGAACTGATCAGAATATCAATCAGCTCCAACTGACCGAGCAACTCGTCAAGGGCCACGGCCGAGCCGTTGAAACAACGGGCCAGGTTTACCGCCCGCTCAAAAGTCCGGTTGGCCACCACCACCTCGTCAACACCCTGATTGATGAGATGCTGGGCGGCAAGTTCCGCCATTTCACCGGCGCCGGCCAGCATAACCTTTTTGTGTTGCAGGTTGCCGAAAATTTTCTTGGCCAATTCAACGGCAGCGTAACTGATGGAGACCGCGCTGGAACCGATCGCCGTTTCGGTTCTAACCCGCTTGGCAACGGAAAAAGACTTGTGCAAAAAGCGGTTTAGTATAATCCCTGTACAACTCCGTTCGGCAGCCACCCGATATGCCTGTTTGAGTTGTCCCAGAATCTGCGGTTCACCGACAATCATCGAATCCAGACTGGCCGCCACCCGAAAAAGATGGGTAATGGCGCCCTTGCCCTGGTGCAGATAAATATATTTGCCCGCCTCTTCATAGGAAAGATTGCTGTCGGCAAACAGAAAATTACGGATCTCTTTTTCGGTTTCATCCCCCTGGCCGCTTATAAATATTACCTCAACCCGGTTGCAGGTAGAAAGAAAACAAAATTCTTCGCACCCGGAGATATCCTTCATTGCACGGAAAGGAGCCTCCGGATCGTTCGAGAAGGCCAGCCGTTCACGAATTTCGACCGGGGCTGATTTATGATTAACCCCCAGCACCATTATTTTATCAGCTGACATAAGAATGCACCCCTCCCAGCAGGAAAGTTACGCCCCAGAGAGTAAAAAGCGCGGCAGCGAAACCGACAACAGCCATAAGGGCGGCCCTCCTTCCCCGCCAGCCCACGGTAAATCGTTGATGCAGCAGCGCGGCATACAAAAACCAGGTAATCAACGACCAGGTCTCTTTGTGGTCCCACTGCCAGTATTTGCCCCATGCCTGTTTAGCCCAGATGGAACCGGTAATAATACCCATTGTCATAAGAAAAAAGCCAACCGTCAGGCAGTGATGATTCAGGCTGTCCAGAGAATCGAGAGAGGGAAGGCGCGAATAAAACAGGCCGAAGCGCTTTTTTTTAATCTCTCTTTCCTGCAGCAGATACATTATCCCGCCGCAGAAGGCTAAAGCCAGGAACCCATTGGCCATTATGGCAATGCTGGCATGAATAGGCAGCCAGACGCTCCGCAGAGCCGGCTGCAATGTCGAAAGCGTCTCGCCTGTCGGTCGAGAAGAAAAGCCGGCGATAAGCATCAGCAATGTAATTAACGGACTTACAAAGGAGCCGAAATTTTTGACGTTGTATCGCCAGTGAAAAGACAGATAGCCCCAGGTAACAGACCAGGCAAAAAAAGAAACCGTATCGTGCAGGGAGGTAAGCGGCGTGTGACCTGCCTCTATATACCGTACTGCCAGACATACGGTATGCAATATTCCCGCCCCCACCAAAATAGCGCGGGCAGCGGAACGAACATCTTTTCTCCGCGAACTGAAATAAACCGCATAGGTCGCGGTGGCAAAAATATAGCCGAACAGGGTGATTTGAAAAAAAAGATAGCTCATGCAGGATAACTCCAAACGTAACTACTCACTGGGGTAGGACTCTAATTTTCGTAATACCCCATAATTGTAACTATTTACAGGATGCCGGAGATGCAGATAGCGAACATGCGAGACCTTCGAGGCATCGTCTCCTGCGAAGCGCACTTTCCGTACGTGAGCAGGGCGATAACGCAGCAGGTAAGCGACCAACGGGAGACTCCGGATTCGGTAT
>CAYWUR010000202.1:0-4199 GCA_964460745.1 uncultured Desulfobulbia bacterium
AATAAGCCTTAAGGGATCAAACATTTCATACATGGTATAAGTAGGCGGCGAGGAACCTTGCACCCGTAACACAAAATTATCATCGACATAATCGGTTTTGATGCCGCTGATATGATATGATCGGGTTTGCGGGCTCAACCGACCGTTTCCCAGGGCATGGTCTCCCGCATATGCTCCAGTCGCGAAAATAAATGGCAGTATAACGAAAGAAAGCAGCAATCTTTGCAGGGCCATAATCATTCTTCCCCCTTTTTTTTCAGCAGCATGTCAACCGTATTATATTTTTTTTCGCCGGCCATGGTGTGGGAAACAATTTTAATAATTACCCGATTGGGAACAATTTTTTCCACCTCACCGGCCCGACCGATTTTTGTACCTTTTCGGATGATGTATCCTTTCCCCACGGAATCTTCAACCATGGCAAAACGGTTATTGCCTTCAGTAACAATGGCCACCAGGGTTAACTGACCCGGTTCATAGCGTTGCAGGCCGGACAGCGCCTCTTTTTTAACTTCCGTTTTAATAATCTTATTCGTTACAAACGGCAGGAATGGATCGGGGCGGCCTTCTCTTTTATAAACAAAAAAGTTATCTGTTTTATCTTGATTCGCCGGCGCGGCGGCTAAGTCGGAATTATCCATTGGCCGTGGCTCCTTCTCCGTCGCCGCCGTTGCCGGGATGATGTTGCCCGGCAGGCCGCCGGCAATAAACAAGCATAGTCCCGTCGCGAGGGCAAAGCGCAATAACGGAAAAATATCAGCGCTTTTTCTTCTTGGCGCGTTGTCTGGTCTTTTTCTTGCCTTCATCTTTTCCGGGTTCTATAAACCTGTAGGTTGTTAAGCTGATTTTGCTGTTGAGAAGTGCCTCCCCTTCTTCAAAGACCGGGGCGCCCATGTTAATATTGGCAACGCTCACGATGCGGTCCAGTTTGCTCACCCTGTCAAGAAAGGCGCCTATATTGTGATAAGGACCGCGGACGGTGATATCTATGGGTATTTCCGCATAAAAATCCTTGATGAGCTCTTTCTTTGGCTGAAATGATACAAAATCGAGGCCGGCGCCGGTTCCCAAGCTTGAAATATTGGTCAACAGTGATGGTATTTCCTTGGCTTGCGGTAGAAGCGCCGATGCCGCTTTATACTTTAATTCGGTGTCCGCCAGTTCCGCTTTCTGTTTATCCAGGTCTTTGGCGTGCGCCATAACCTTTTTAAGCTCTTTTTCAGTACCATGTTGTTTATTTCTTAGTGTGCGGATTTTTTCGTTGTGTGGTGAATAAAAAAGAAAAACAAAGGCCACAATGGGCGCCACCCACGCCACGGCACATATGCCGTACTTCTTTTTTGTGTCAAGAGGGACGACCCTGGTCTCCAGGAAAGAATTGACCGCCGCCTTAATTTTGTCGATATTCATCTAACAATGGCCCGTTATGTTTTTACTTTTTCTTCTTGCGCTTCCCCTTGCGCTTCCCCTTCTTAGCGACAGGCGCTTGCCGGCCATATGAAACAAGGCGGCAGGTAAGGGAGAAGGCTTTCAACTTTTTGTCGGCCACAACGATAAGTGATGAGCTGACTAGGTCGGCATTAATAAAATATGGTGAGGCCCGCAGCTGTTTCATGTATTGCGCGATGGTGGCATTGTCCAGCGCCACGCCGGCGATCTGCAGCCTTCCGGACGACAGAACTAATGACTTGAGCCAGAGCCTGTTTGCCGGTGTTTTGGCGGCTATTTCATCCAGAAGTCTTACCGGTAACTGTGAATCTTTTTTAAGATTTTCAATGAGTTCAAGTTTGCCCTTAAGGAGAGCCTTTTGTTTTTTAAGTTTTTTAATTTGTTGGATGACTGCTTTATATGAAGCCTTTTTTTTGTTTAATTTGTTTATGGTTGTTTGAATGTTGTCTATCCGGCGGGTCTGGTGCATGCCCACCGAGCCGATTGCCGCCAGAAGAAGCAGAATGGAGAGCACAAAGCCGGTGACCTGGCGGCGGGCTTTGCGCAGTTTTTGAATCTGTCTGACCGGGAGGAGGTTTATTCTGATCATGCGCCTCTCACAAAGTCTCGGGTCTGATGGCTAAGCCTGTTGATATCGCCATTTCAGGGGCGATGTATTGCAGGTATCTGGAATCAATTTTTTTGTAATCAGCGATTATTCTGGAAAAAGGGTTGAAAATTTCCACAGGGATGCCGGTTTCTTCTTTTAATAGTTGCGTTAAGCCGTTTACCCTGGCCCCGCCGCCGCTTAAGACCAGTTTGCCGAGCGATGCCTGGGGACTGTTATTATAATAGAGATCAATGGCTTTTTTTATCTCATGAGCCCATTGGGTGCATGTCCCGGCAAAAAGTTCCTCCAGATCCTTTTGTTTCTCTTCGGCGGGAGTCAGTCCTATCTTGAGGGCTTCCGCTTCTTCAAAGTTCCGGCTGAAACGATTTTGGATTTGTTCGGTCAAGCGTCGACTGCCGGCCATGACATCGCGAGCCAGAATAGAAACCCCCTGCGAAATGATGTTGATATTCATCTTGGTGGCGCCGATGTCTACCAGGGCAACATCTTCCGCTAAATCAAAGTTGGCCTCATAGGCGTTTTCAAGGGCAAAACCATCAACATCCACAATTACGGCCTGTAAGCCGGCTGACTGTAGCAAAGCCAGATAACCGTCAATTACATCTTTTTTCGCCGCCACCAGCATGACATCGGTACGGTTCGTGTCCTCGGTGTTGGTTTTCAGGTTTTGAAAATCAAGATAAACATCATCAATATCAAAAGGTATGTATTGCTCGGCCTCGGATTGGATATATTCTTCAAGCTCCTGATCGGACATGACAGCCAGGTTGATTTTCTTGACGATAACGGAATAACCGGAAATGGATATAGCCACTTTCTTTTTTTTGATCTTGAGATTCTTGATCAACAAAGAAATTACCCTGGCCACCGCCTCGGGGTCTTGCGGTATCCCTTCCTCTACGGCGCCCTGCGGCAAAACGGCGCTTCCCAGGCTTAGCAGGCGATACCCTTTACCCGTGTCGGCCGTTTGACAGACCTTGACCGCATGGGATCCTATATCAAGACCAACAACAAGTTTCTCGCCCTTTTGCAGAGAGAGCTTAAATCGGGGAATTATAATATTCGGCAGACTGAAGCCCATGTCGCACCATTTGTAGGATATTGGTTCGTAAGCATTCAGCAACTCGTGGTTGGAGGCCTGTCGAAAAATAGTCTTTTGCGGCGATCAACCGCAAAGGTTATTCTCAGGCCGCCTGTTTGCAAGGAGCATACGAACGAAATTATAATGCTTAGAGGACACAAAAGTAAAGCATTGTCAAGATAAATCCGTTAAATAACCGTTTTTTAGGGTCTGCCCGGCAAGGTTTTACAGTTCCGGGTTTACACGAGATGACGCCCTCGATGAACTGTTACGATTTTCAAAACAGGCTTTTCTCTCACCTGCCGCAAACCACCTTGTGTTTTGTACTGTTTTGGATTACTTTTACCACGCTTTCAAAAGGGCATTGATAAGAAGTCGTCAAGGTTCGTTTTGTATTTCCTGCAAAAATCAGGCCTTGCCGTTTGCCGCTGTTTTGACGGCCATTCCTGTGCATCGTTGGCGGACTTGCCGGCAGTCCGTCGGATTTATGCAAAATTTTTTTCTTACCGGCAAGAGGATTTACCATTGCTAAAAATAAAAGGAAACAAAAAACTGAAGCCGAAATCCGTATTGCGCGAGTATGTAGAGGCTATTCTGATCGCCCTGCTGCTGGCCCTTTTTATCAGAACCTTTGTGGTCCAAGCCTTTAAGATTCCTTCCGGTTCCATGGAGCCTACCCTGTTGGTTGGTGATCATATCCTGGTCAGCAAATTCATTTACGGCATTAAAAATCCATTTACCGGTTCAACCTGGATTCCAATAGGAAAGCCGCGGCGCAATGACGTTATCGTCTTTAAATATCCCCGCGACCCTTCACTGGATTATATAAAAAGGGTTATCGGCGTGGCGGGCGACCGGATTGAAATAATCGACAAAAAAGTTTTTTTAAACGGCAAGCCCATGGCTGATTCGCACGGAGTTCATCGGGACAAAAACATTCTGCCCGGCTCATTTAGGCCCCGTGATAACATGGGACCGCTGGTTGTCCCTGAAGATTCTCTGTTCGTGATGGGCGATAACCGTGATAACAGTAACGACAGTCGCTACTGGGGTTTTGTG
>CAYWUR010000203.1:0-4182 GCA_964460745.1 uncultured Desulfobulbia bacterium
GGGGGGGGGGGGGGCGGGCCGGGGAGAACGCGTTTTGTACTGAGGCCGGGAAGCCCCGGTGCTGACGCAATAGAGGACAGCCGGCCCGCCGTATCGTCTATTTCCCGGTAGCAGCGCGGCGCATAACAGCCGGTAAATTCCGTGGCCAGTTCCCTGAGCAGCGATATTTTGTCAAGACGATTTATTTCGCGGCGCAGAACAGCCATTACAGCAGGTAATGTCATTTCCGCTTCGCCGATAATGAAAAGATCAATATATGGGGCAAGGGGCTCCGGGTTGATGAAGGTGGCAACACCACCGGCAATTACCAGCGGTTGATTTTTCGCCTCCCGTTGCGCCGCCAGGGGAGGGATGCCGCCCATTTGCAATATTTTCGTGATGTTGGGGTAGTCCTGCTCGAAGCTGACGGAAAATAGAATGACGGGGAAATCCCGCAGGGGACGGTTGGATTCAACCGACCGTGGTTCGCGTAAATCAGCCGGCATGAAAAAACGTTCACCAACAAGTCCTTCCTCTTCGTTCAGCAGCTTATAGACTAGCTGAAAGCCGAGATTGGACATACCGACCTGGTAAACATTGGGATAGACGAGCGCTGCCGGAAGTAAACCTTTCCAGTTTTTTTTCCAACCGCCCGTCTCGCGGGCTAGGTGCCCTGGAACTGCGGTAAGGAACCGTTTTCTACGCATTAATTTTGTGCTCGGGTGCTGCCGGGATTTTTAACCGGCCGGTCGTCAGTCGGCGGCCTGCCGCAGGTAGGTAGGTGTTTCCAGATCCGCCTCATCCAGGAAATTGGGCAGAGGCAACGACCGCCTCCCCCCGCCTTTGTTCCTTCGAATTGCGGGACGTGCTATACCTGCCGGCGGCATTTCGTTTCTTTGCTCCGGCGCCTCTTCTTTCTGCATACTGCTGCGCAGGGTGATAGCCGGTTCCGCTTTCCCTATGCCGGAGATGCCGGTGGCGATGACCGTAACCCGTAATTCATTCTCCAGGCTATCATCAAAGAGGGCGCCGACTATGACATTGGCCTCATCATGCACTTTTTCATGGACAAGGGCGGAAGCCTCCATAAATTCGTTCATGGTTAAAGTTTCTTCGTTGGCCGAGATATTGACTAACACTCCTCTGGCGCCGTCTATGCCGGCATCTTGCAGAAGCGGATTGTCGATGGCCTTTTTGGCGGCTTCAATCGCTCGGTTTTCGCCGGCCGCCAGCCCGGAGCCCATAAGGGCGGGGCCGACCTCTTTCATTACGGCACGCAGATCGGCAAAATCAACATTCATATGGCCGGGCAGATTTATCAGATCGGTTATGCCCTTGACGGCATGCAGAAGAACATCGTCCGCCTTTTTCATCATATCCATTAATTTGCTGCTCTTTTGCATTACGGAAAGCAGGCGGTCGTTCGGAATGGTAATAATAGTGTCCGCGTGTTTTTTAAGTTGTTCCCATCCCTGTTCCGCTTTATTCATCCGGGCGCGTCCTTCAAAAAAAAACGGTTTGGTAACGACCGCCACGGTGAGGGCGCCGACCTCCCTGCTGATTTTGGCGACAATCGGTGCGGCGCCGGTGCCGGTCCCGCCGCCAAGGCCCGCGGTTACAAAGACCATATCCGAGCCCTTCAGGACTTCCCGGATTTCATCAACGCTCTCCTCCGCCGCTTCCTGGCCGCGTTCCGGATCGGCGCCCGCCCCCAGCCCCTTGCATATGCCGGGCCCCAGTTGCAGGCGGCCCTCGGCCTTTGAATATTCCAGGGCCTGTATATCCGTATTGGCAGCGAAAAAATCGATACCCTGCAAGTTGTTTTCCACCATGGTGTTGACGGCATTGCCGCCGCCGCCGCCGACACCGATGACTTTAATTCTTGCCTGTGATTTGGATTCCGCCATTCTAAAAGACATTTTTCATCCTCCCGGTTGGCCATCCGCCTGTAAAAGTTCGCCGGCGTTCGTTACATGAAATTTTTAAATAACCCTTTGGTAAAGTTAGCAAGCCGGGTCAGGGCGTTCTTATCCTTGAGCCGGTATTTGCGGCCTGATTCGTTTTTGCTGGCATACAACACTAATCCCGCTCCCGTCGCATACTGCGGTGTGTTTACAATGTCGGTGAGTCCATCTATACCCTGCGGATAACCTATACGCACCGGCAAATCGAAAATCTGTTCGGCCAATTCCACAATATTGCCCAGCATGGCCGTCCCTCCCGTGATAACCACGCCGGCGTTGATCCGGTCTTTATAAGAGGAATCGAGCATCTCCTGGTTGATGAAAACCAGCATTTCTTCTATGCGCGGCTCCAGGATCTCGCCCATTACTTTTCGTGATAATTTTCGTGGGTTGCGGTCGCCGACCGTGGGGACCTCGATGTTTTGGTTACTATCGATCATCGAGGTAAGCGCGCAGCCGTATTCCTCCTTGAGACGTTCCGCCTCCTGGAGCGGCGTCCGCAGACCGACGGATAGATCATTTGTCAGATTGTTGCCCCCCAGGCCGAGTTCGAAGGTGTGTTTAATGGCGCCACCCGAAAATATGGCGAGATCCGTGGTGCCGCCGCCGATATCGAGGAGGGCCACCCCCAGTTCCAGCTCCTCCGGGGTTAATACCGCGTTGGCCGACGCCAGTGATTCGAGGACGATATCCGCGACTTCAAGACCGGCTCGATGGCAGCACATGACCAGATTGTGGACGGCCGTACTTGCTCCCGTGACGATATGCACGTTGGTTACCAGTCTAACGCCGGTCATGCCGAGCGGGTCCTGGATGCCGGTCTGGTCGTCAACCATGAATTCCTGGGGCAGAACGTGTATTATATCCTGATTCTGTGAAATGTTAACGGCCCTGGCGGCGTCTATTACCCGGTCGATGTCATCCTGTTTGATTTCCCTGTTCTTAATGCCTACTATGCCGGGGCTGTTAAAACCTTTGATATGACTGCCGGCGATCCCCACGCACACCGTGTTTATCTCGCAGCCGGCCATCTGTTCCGCGTTCTCTATGGCCTTGCGTATGGAATTAACCGTATTCTCGATATTGACCACCACGCCTTTCCGGAGACCGATGGACGGATGCGTGCCGACGCCGATGATGTCGATGTTTTCTCGTACTTCACCGATTACGGCACAGATTTTCGTTGTGCCGATGTCTAATCCGACAATGAGTTCGCCTCTTTCTTCCTGGTCCATCATCGTCAATCCTATCCGGACCCGGTTCTCCCGACCAGGGCCTTATCTTTCATATAATTCATTCGTATATATGCCGTATCGGCAACCGCCTGTCTCTTATACAGATCCCTTAGAATTTTTACCAACCGGTAATATTGCGTGCCTATTCTACCCGTGCCGAGATAGATTGGAAAGGCCTCATCCAGCAGGTAAATAATTATTTTATTATCAGCGGTGATATGGATTTCCGAAATGTTTTGTTGCGGCAGAATGACATTGCCTTTTTTGCCGGCGTATTTCAGGAAAAGCAAAGCATCCTGTAATCCGTCATCAAGGCTGTTGCCCTTGCCGTCGTTGTCGGCTTCGCCGCTGATCACCGGGAAATCCATATCGCCGGTCGGAGTAAGCGGCGCCAGAAATTTTCCTTTTTTGTCAACATAATAAAGGCCATCCGACTTGTGCAGCAGGGCGAGCGGCGTCCATTCTTTAACGGTGATGGTTAATTTGCTGGGCCATTCCCTGGTAATATCCACCTGCTCAATCCAGCTATTGCTTTCAATAGCCGTTTTGACCCGCGCCGCATTCATTGCCAGCAGGTTCGTGTGAATATCGATGCCGCTTAATCTTAAAATTTCGTCTTTGCGGGTCATCCTGCAGCCCTGTATGTTGATCGCGGTTATTTGAAAGAAATCAGAGCGACATAATATCTTATAGCATTTGAAAGTGCAGAAGCCCAGGATGCCGCCGAGCACGAGCATCCACAACCAGGCGGCGCGTCGGTTCCCGCCGGTCGGAAACGCGGATTTAGCGGTACGATTACGGTATCCTGTCGCTGTCGTCGATCGTTTCATCGTATATCGAAATTCTCACCCAAAGGTAACTATATCAGCAAAGGCAACAAATTATCCTATAACTCGTAACCGTAACTTTCAGGTAAGCGAGTTCACGAGACTCCGGATGTGCCCCAGGTTCGTTCGTTTTGACCTCCGATGCGTACTCCCTGTACGTGAGGAGGACAAAACGAA
>CAYWUR010000204.1:0-4155 GCA_964460745.1 uncultured Desulfobulbia bacterium
AAAGTAACTGGTAAGCGTGGCAGCCGGGGTTCCCGACAAGCATTTTTAAAGTAACCTGAATCAGTTCGAGAACGAGTATAACTTAAAACTTAACACTTAAAACCCGCTCTTACTCCACTCCGTAAGAGGCCTGTTCGGCATACTTAAAAACCGGCAGGTAATCCGCCGGCGTTGTGGTGATAAATTTTGCCGCGCCGAGAACATGCAATGCCTTTTCGCCGGCCTGGTCCTTGTCCATCTCTAAAAGAATTTTCTTGATTTTTGCTTTAAGCGATGCGTCAAGGTCTTTTCTGACGGCCAGGGCGTTGCCGGGGAGAGCCGGTGAGTGCGCCAGGATGCGCAATTCATCTCTTATTCTGCGGTCGGTACGGGCCAGCCGGTGAAAGACGCTGCTTTTCGCGGCGCCGATATCGGTTTTCCTGTTCAGAACGTCGTATACGGCGTCTTCGTGCGTGCCGGCGAAATAGGTTTCCTTGAACCATCTTGAATAATCAGCAATGCCGTGCTGTTTGAAATATAGCAGGGGGAGGAGATAGCCCGCTGTCGTCGCCTTGTCGACAAAGACAAAGCTTTTCCCTTTCGTCTCGGCGGCGGTTTGTATGCCGCTGTCCTTTCTGGCAAAGATAATGCCGTAGTGTATTGAAGAGTAATCGGAACCGACAGGCCGTACCAGAAATTCGACGTCTGATTTTTGTCGGGCCATGGCGCTCGTGAAGCTTCCCATAAAGGCCCCGTCAAGGCCGGCTGCCGTAAAGTTGTTGATTATGTCCCCGTACCGTGCCGTCACTTTGAGTTTGATGCGCCGGCCGCTTTTCCCGGCAAGATAGTCGGCAAGCGGTTTATATCTTGCCAGTTGCCTGAATATGTTATATTCGGGCGTCAGGCCGATATATAAGGTGCCCGCGGTCGCCGTTTTTTTGGGGATTTTGTCGTCCCGCCTGTCGGTGCAGCCGGCGACCGCCAGCAGAGCGAAAACGGCAACCGGCAGACAGAGAACGGCGGACAGACGGCGAAAGTAAACCCTGAACCTTGAAATACCCGCGCCCGTCCCGCCACTTTCACCTTGCATCTTTCACCTTGCAATTTTTATCCCGCAACTTTCATCTCGCCCCCCGAAACTCATATTTAACAGTTTATTCAATATAATGTCAAACTCAACACTTAAAAATACACTACGCCTCGGAGTCTACGCCCTGTATATCAAACTTTTTGCTTAGCCATCCCTTGACTTTTTACGAGTCCATCAAACTTAGTAACTATTCAGCAAAGGCAACAAATTACTCTAAAATCGTAACCGTAACTTTCAGATGTGCCCCAGGTTCGTTCGTTTCGCCCTCCGATGCGTACTCCCTGTACGTGAGGAGGGCAAAACGGGCGAAGATGGGGTGTAGCTGAATAGTTACCCCGAACCCGCGTAAACCCGCAAGTGGTCACCCGCGGCGTCCACCGTTACCTGGTCGCCTTCCTTTATAGTGCCTTTTAAGATTTGCATGGCCATTTCATCCTGGACGTAACGCTGGATCGCCCGCTTCAGCGGTCTGGCGCCGAAGGCGGGGTTGTAGCCGGCCTGAATGAGAAATTTTTTGGCGGCCTCGGTAAGCCGCACGGCGAATTTTCGACTTGCAAGCCTTTTGGTCAGCAGCTCGAGCTGAATATCGACTATCCGACCGAGATCTTCCCTGGACAGGGCATGGAAGATAATTATCTCGTCGATGCGGTTCAGAAATTCCGGTTTGAACTGCCGGCGCAGGATCTCGTTGACCTGCTCCTCCATTGCCGAGCGATTTTTGTTGTCCGTTTCCATGATCATCCGGCTGCCCAGGTTTGAGGTCATGATCAGGATGGTATTCTTGAAATCGACTGTTCGGCCCTGGCCGTCGGTCATGCGACCGTCATCCAGGATCTGCAGCAGGACGTTGAAGACATCGGGATGGGCCTTTTCGATTTCGTCAAACAGGATAACCGAGTATGGCCGTCGTCTTACCGCCTCGGTAAGGTAACCGCCTTCTTCATAGCCGACATAGCCGGGCGGCGCCCCGATCAGGCGGGCGACCGAGTGTTTCTCCATGAATTCGGACATGTCGAGACGGATCATGGCGTTTTTACTGTCAAAGAGAAAATCGGCGAGCGTTCTGGCGAGTTCGGTTTTGCCGACGCCGGTCGGGCCTAAAAAGATAAACGACCCCAGCGGCCGATCCGGGTCCTGGAGACCGGCCCGGGAACGGCGGACGGCGTTGGCTACCGCCTTGATCGCCTCATGCTGGCCGACAACGCGGGCGGCCAGCTTGTCCTCGGCGTGCGCCAGCTTATCCATTTCGCCTTCCAGCAGCTTATCGACCGGGATGCCGGTCCATTTCGCCACCACGGCGGCTATGTCTTCCTCGGCGACCTCCTCCTTTAACATGCGGCGATCTTTCTGCACCTCGGCCAGCCTGGTGTTTGCCTCGTTCAATTCCTTTTCGAGCGCCACTATCCGGCCGTAGCGGATTTCCGCCACCCGGCTGAGATCGCCGGCGCGTTCAGCCTGTTGTTCCTCGCCGCGCGCCTCATCTATGTCGGCCTTGATTTTTCTGATTTTCTGGATGGTATCCCGTTCCAGGGTCCAGTGCCCCTTCATGTCGCGCAGGGTTTCATTCATATCCGCCAGCTCGGCCTCTATCTTTACAAGTCTTTCCTTGGAGGCCGGGTCGGTTTCCTTTTTAAGGGCTTCCCGTTCGATTTCAAGCTTGACTTTTTTTCGCTCCACCTCGTCTATTTCCGTGGGCAGGCTGTCGATTTCAATCCGCAGGCGTGAACCAGCCTCGTCAATCAGGTCTATGGCCTTGTCCGGCAGGAAACGGTCGGTTATGTAACGGTTGGAGAGTACGGCGGCCGCCACCGTGGCGGAGTCCTTGATGCGGATGCCGTGATGTACCTCGTATTTTTCCTTGATACCCCGCAGAATGGCGATAGTGTCTTCTTCCGACGGCTCCTGCACTAAAATCGGCTGAAATCGGCGTTCCAGGGCCGCGTCTTTTTCGATATGCTTGCGGTATTCATTCAGGGTGGTGGCGCCGACGCAATGGAGTTCACCCCGGGCCAGGGCCGGTTTCAGCATGTTGGAGGCATCCATGGCGCCCTCGGCGGCTCCGGCGCCGACCAGGGTGTGGATTTCATCGATAAAAAGGATGATTTCGCCCTCGCGTTTCCGCACCTCTTTTAATACGGTTTTCAGTCGTTCCTCAAATTCGCCCCGGTACTTGGCGCCGGCTACCAGAGCCCCGATGTCGAGCGCCAGTAATTGCCGGTCCTTGAGAGAGGCCGGCACGTCGCCGTTAATGATGCGTTGCGCCAATCCTTCGACGATCGCGGTTTTGCCGACTCCCGGTTCACCGATCAAAACCGGGTTGTTTTTGGTGCGGCGGGACAATACCTGCACAACGCGTCGGACCTCATCATCCCGGCCGATTACCGGGTCCAGTTTTCCTTGTTTGGCTATATCGGTAAGGTTGCGGGCGTATTTCTCAAGGGCCTGGTATTTTTCCTCGGCGTGCGGGTCGGTTACCCGCTGACTGCCACGGATGTCGACCAGGGCCTGCAGAAAGTCTTCCCGGCTGACGCCGCCGGCCGTAAGCATTCGGGCTGCCGGCGAGTCCTTTTCGTCCAGGATGGCGAGAAAAAGATGTTCCTGGCTGACGTATTCGTCCTGCATCTCCTTGGCAACCCGAAAGGCGTTATTCAGGGTTTTATTTAATTGGTCGGCGATATACGCCTGGCCAAAGCCGTCGCCGCTTACCGTGGGGATTGCCGCCAGCAGGGTTGTCGTCTCCCGCAGCAGGCCGGCGGGATCGATTCCCATTTTTTTGAGCGCCGCCGCCACCACCCCGTCGGTTTGCCGCATAAGCGCGGTCAACAGGTGCTCGGCGCGGATTTCCTGATGGCCTTTTTCCGCTGCCAGACTCTGGGCGGCCTGCAGCGCTTCCTGTGATTTAATAGTGAATTTTTCAAACTGCATATCCGTTATTCTCCGCTCTGTTTTTTTGTGAAGTACAAACTTGGGGACGGATTTCAAATCCGTCCCCGGAATGTGCGTTAATGCAAATTACGCGCCATTAAAAAAGTAAGAGCGGCCATGTCGGATGTCAAGAGGAGGTTCAGGGTGGGGAGTTTTAAGTT
>CAYWUR010000205.1:0-4151 GCA_964460745.1 uncultured Desulfobulbia bacterium
AGTTACGGTTACGAGTTTAGGGTAATTTGTTGCCTTTGCTGAATAGTTACAAAAGTTCGTTGTAACTTGAACGCCGTTGAAAAGGACTCCCATCTTCTTGAGTTATGCCGTTATATAGTTTTAAATCCGGCAAGGGCCGGGATGGTAAAAAATCATGAACAATGGAATTGGAGCAGTTATAAAGCCATGGCAGGCCATAGCAAAGCTCCTGGTTTTCTGAGCATCGACTGGATTCTGGGGCAATTTTCCCTCAAAAAGGCTGAGGCTGGAAAACGGTATAAAAATTTTGTACGAGAAGGTGTTCCCAAGGAGCAACGCTATTTGAACCGCCCTCCGTTGCCGGAGCTGCTTGAAAAAATTAAGGAAAAACCCGCCAGAAACAAACAGATTGCTGAAGCGTATATATCCTATGGATATACCATGAAGGAGATTGCTGGCACACTGGGCATTCATTACACGACAGTAAGTAAGGTTATTCGTCAGCAAAGAGCAAGAAGCTGACTTTTCAAGACCTGACCCCCCCATCCCTTGTTGACCATAATCAGGCGAACCTCATAATAGTCTTGACTTTTCTGAAGTATCATTCATAATAGTCAAATGGAACGGTATTTAGAGAAGTACATCAAAAAGGACCTGCAAGATAAGATTATTCTGCTTTCCGGGCCGAGGCAGGTCGGCAAGACTACGTTATCCAGGCAGCTTATCCCTTCGAACGTTTATTTAAATTACGACTCATCTTCCGACCGGAGAATTATTATGGCGGAAGAATGGGAGAGGGACGTTCAACTGGTAATTTTTGATGAACTGCATAAAATGAAAAAATGGAAATCATGGATTAAAGGCATATATGATTCCGAGGGAACTTCTCCCTCACTGCTTGTCACGGGATCAGCCAGGTTGGATACTTACAAAAAAGGCGGGGAATCCCTGGCAGGGCGTTTTTTTTCGTTTCGATTGCATCCCCTGACTGTTAAAGAAATCTGTCATTATCTTGATGAAAAACCGGAAGCCGCTCTGGATAAATTAATCAAATTCGGCGGCTTCCCTGAGCCATATTTAAAAAACAGCGAAACTTTCGCAAAAAGATGGAGACGGGTGCATACTGATGTAATTGTCAGGGAAGATATTCTGGATCTGGAAAGAGTAAGGGACATAAAATCCATTGAAATATTGATAGACCTGCTAAGGGCGCGAGTAGGCTCCACAATCTCTTATACATCTTTGGCAAATGATCTTCAGGTATCTATCCATTCAATAAAACACTGGCTACAGATTCTGGAGAATCTGTATGTGATTTTTCCGGTCCGCCCCTATCATAAAAATATAGCGCGCAGTATCTTGAAAGAATCGAAATATTATCTATACGACACCGGAGCGGTTAAAGATGATTTTGGCGCAAGACTAGAAAATATTGTTGCTTGCGCTCTTATACGTGAGCTCCATTTTATTGAAGACACAACGGGCAGCAAAGTAGCGCTGCATTATGTAAGAGACAAAGAAAAACATGAAGTTGATTTCCTTGTTGACATTGACAATATACCTGTGCGCTTGATCGAAGTAAAAACAAGAGATGATAAATTTTCTCCTTCGCTATTTCGTTTTCATAACTTTCTAAAAACCGCGTCACCCGTTCAGGTCGTCTATAATCTGAAACACAAAAAATCAAAAGGAAAGGCAAAAATGCTGCCTGTTCATGAATTTTTAAAAAATCTGAAATTTGATGCGGGAAAGGCATGAGTTATCCCCCTACTGTTATCGAGGGGGAAGGGGAACGTTGCTTTCTATTTAACTAATTCCATCCTGATTACCCCTGCCTGGCAATGGAGATCATCCCGGTATCTCTCATAGGCGATTCTTTCCTGTTCCGGCATCTTCAGGATATCCAGCTCCTGTTTGGCCTTTTTCAGATCCCTGGCCGCGAAGTTTTCCTTGATTTCCTCATTTTTGAGGAAACCTCCGTTGCCGAAACAGTAAACACCCTAAACACCCTGTCCCTCTTTCTTGAGATTCTGTATAATCCACTAAACCTCGGCCAGATTATTGCCGACCGCCATATTAACCACCAACGGAACATCGAGCTTGATGACCGACTCCATGCCTTCCTTGACGATTTTTTTAGCCTTGTCTATTTCATCCTTCGGCGCCTCTACTACCAATTCGTCGTGAATTTGCAAAAGTATTACGGCGTGCAGTTTTTCTTTATGTAATTCCTTGTCGACTTTAATCATCGCCAGCTTAATAATGTCCGCGGCCGTACCCTGGATCGGGGTGTTGATCGCGGTCCTCTCCGCAAATTCACGACGGTTTCGGCTGGAACTTTTGATCTCGGGCAAATAACGGCGGCGGTTCAGTATGGTGCTTACAAAACCATCAACTCTGGCCTTTTCGACAATATCCGTCATGAATTGTCTGACCCCGGCGTAATGCTCAAAATAGCGATCTATAAAAACCTGCGCTTCCTGACGGCTTATGTTGAGTTGACTCGCCAGACCGAAACTACTCATGCCGTAAACAATTCCAAAGTTTATGGTTTTGGCGACCCGCCGCATCTGCGGGGAAACCAGAAACGGAGAAACCATAAATATCTCGGCAGCCGTCTGATTGTGAACATCCTGTCCATTCCGGAAAGCGTCGAGCAGGGCGGTATCCTGCGAATAATTCGCCAGGACCCGCAGGTCTATCTGCGAATAATCACCGGCCAGGAAAAGCTGATCGGCGGCGGGAATAAAGGCCTGCCGGATGCGTTGGCCCTCGGCCGTCCGGATCGGGATATTCTGCAAATTAGGTTTGCTGCTGCTTAAGCGGCCGGTGGCGGTGACGGTCTGATTAAAAGAGGTATGCACCCGGCCGGTCTTCGGGTGAATTAAGGCGGCCAGCTTATCCACGTAAGTTGTTTTCAGCTTGGTCAAATTTCTGTGCAACATGACCGCCCTGGGCAGTTCATGATAGGAAAGTTTTTCCAACACCTTCATATCAGTAGAATAACCGGTCTTCGTCTTGCGGCCGTAAGGCAGTTTGAGCTTTTCAAAAAGAATCGCCCCAAGCTGTCGAGGCGAATTAATATTGAATGATTCACCGGCCAGCCGGTAAATTTCATCTTCCAACGCGGCCAGCTTGTCGCTGAACTCAAGTGACAGTTCCCGCAGCAGTTGCCGATCCACTTTTATGCCGGTCAGTTCCATGTGGGCAAGAATGGGTATCAGGGCCATCTCAATTTCGGTATAGAGCCGCCACAAATTCAGCGCCTCAAGTTTGGGCCGGAATAGTTCCCACAGACGAAAAGCGCTGTAAACATCCTCGCACGAATAGTTGCAGGCATCCGTCACGGCGACGAAAACAAAGCTGTCTTCACGCTTGTCACCCTTTGTTACCTCGGCAAAGGTCGTCATGCGCAGATCAAGGAGTTCATGGCACAATTCATCCAGTTTATGAGTACGGCGGGAAGGGTTAAGCAGATAAGAAGCAATCATGGAATCCCACAGAGGGCCGGTCATCCGGACACCATGCGCCAGCAGCACGCTGTAGTCGAACTTCAGGTTGTGCCCCACCTTGGGCAGAAGCGGATTTTCACAAAAAGGCCGTAAGCCTGCAAGAATCTTGTCTTTGTCAAGCTGCCCGGGGCAGCTTGAACCGTCGCTTTCCTTGTGGCCGATCGGAATATAGTAGGCATGCTCGGCATCGATGCACACGGACAAGCCCACCAGCTCGGCAACCAGCGGATCAAGGCTGGACGTCTCCGTATCAATGGCCATAAGGGAAGCGTCGCCGAGCAGCTTTGTCAAGCGTTTTAATTCCGCCTCGGTTTGGACAAGCATGAAGCCGTCATGGCACACGGGTTCGGCCACGATTTCCGTTTTAAGCAAACGTGAGAACTCAAGTTTTGTGTAAAGTTCTTTTAATCCGATCATATTCGCGGCAGGCAACAGGTAAGCCTCCGGGGCGGTCGGTACATCCAGATCATCTTTCAGCCGGATAAGGCGTTTTGACAGGAATGCCTTATCCTTGTGTTTCGCCAGCTTTTCCTGCAGTTTCGTTTTAGCCGGTCGTCCGGCCGCGGCACTGACCTCTTCGTATACTTTCTCAAGCGAACCGAACTCATTAATAAGTTTTCCGGCAGTCTTCAGACCGATGCCCGGCACACCAGGAATATT
>CAYWUR010000206.1:0-4140 GCA_964460745.1 uncultured Desulfobulbia bacterium
ACATCTGAACAGTTACGGTTACGAGTTTATGGGAATTTGTTGCCTTTGCTGAATAGTTACTTTAGCTGTTTATCAGGGGCAATCGGAATCACGGGGCAGGCGCATGTGCGCCTGCCCCGTTTTGATTTTTGGCTGGATAAAATTACAGAAAAAGGTCAAGATCGGGCGCTGCCGTGACGATAATAAGGACTGATAAGTTGCGGCGGATAAAGCCGCCGTTTCAATTACACATAAAAATATCCCGGAAAAATCATGCAGAATAATCCGCACACCCTGCCGCCCTATGTTATTAACCTGTTTTTTGCTGTCGGTCTGCTGTCGGCGACAGCTTTTCGGCTGCTGATCATAGTGGAGCACCTTAAGGCGGCGCTTTTTCGGCCCCTCTGGTACTTCGGCATATTCGGCTATATAGCATTTTTCACCTACCGGTTTGCCATAACGCAAAAGCGTAAAAAGGCCATTGCGCGGTTTGATCTTATTGCCAAAATCAAGCGGGACAAGTGCCTGTCCCGCGAAGATAAAGAGGCCTTGACATATCTGCTTTATTCCATAAAAAAATCGCGTGAAAATCTGAACTATCTTTTTATCTTCGCGACCTCGGCCCTTGCCGTGCTTGCCGATATCGTGCTGGCCGGCGTGCCGTTGGGCCGATAGACCGTAAGCGGTCGCTTACAGGACGAAGTTTGATGAATTTTCGTGCTGCCCGTACCCCGTGATGGCTTATGATATATCGCCATCATCGCCACTTTGGGTGGTATTTATATTTTTTTTGCGACGAACTAAAGTTTATCAGGGAACCAGCCGATAAGACAATCGCAGTTCACCATATAATCAAGCCACACTGCCATACACTGCTGTAAAATTCGTTACATCCTCACATCTGCACCGGCAGCGAAACGGCGCTGCCAACCGCGCTTTGATTCATGATATTGATTTCCGGGCATTCCGCAGCGGCAATTGCTTTTTGACTTTGCCATGATATGGAGGAAAAGTAGTGATCAGCTTTTTCATACATAATTGTAAAAACCATAAAGCCCGGTTGGGTGGCAGGCTGTTCAGCCCCGCCTTGCTGAAAAAGCTGCTGAAAAGTCGCGCGGGTTTCAAAAAGTCAACAGGGTTGCTTCCCGAAATTTCACACCGGTTATCTTCTTTTATCGATTCACAGGAATCGGCCTGCCGTAATGCCGAACCCGCCTGCATGGAACTCGGCAGCGCCTTGCAGTCGGTCCATGCCGATGCCGTGAGTTTGACAAAACAGGCCAGGGAAACCGTCGAAAGCTTCGGCGGCGGCACGGAACAAAGCGCTCTGCGCCGGCTTGAGAAACTGGTCGAGGATTCCCTGCAGGCGCTTAAGACCTGCCGGACACAGGTTGAAGTCGATCTTGGCCGGATAGATGCGATTAACAAGCGGCTTAACGATTTTTACGGGATGGGTGCGGTTTTGCAACGGATCGCCCAATTTCTGCGGGTTGTCGGCTTGAATATCTGCATTGAAAGCGCCCAGTCAAAAGAAGCCAACGAGATGTTTATGGTCAATGCCCGGGAGATCAGAAAATTTTCCCAGGAGGTCATTGATATTGCTGATAATATCAGGGAGGACTCGCAAACGGCCAGGGCCGGCCTTATGGCGGAATATGATCGCATATCGGCAAGTATTGCCGGTTTGCGTGGTCTGGCTGACAATGCTGAAAAAATAGTGCAGGACGCCTTCCGGAAGATTGAACAATTCACGGCGGTTTTTCTTGAGATCATGGAAAAGGCCGGCGCTCATGCCGCGGCCATCTCTGAACAGGTCGGCGAAATTGTCGTGAATATCCAGTTCTACGATAATATGAGCCAGCGCCTTGAGCATATCAACAGGGCGGTTCATGACGCCGGCGCCTTGTGCGCGCAACATGGCGATAAGGCCGGCTTTAACGGCGGCGAGACCGAAACCTTGACAGCTGCTCATACGGTAATAGCCCTTCAGAGGTTGCACCTTGAGGATCTTGTTGCGGAACTCGACAATGTTTATCAAAAAAACAGGCAGGCCTTCAGCCGGATCAGCGGCGAGGTCGACCAATTGGCCGGCGATCTTGCCGGGCCGAACGAGAACGGCATGGAATCGCACGCGGCGGCCGGCATCGATGGTAAACAGTTTGCGGATTTGCAGACCGCTTTGTTGCAGCTTAACCAACTTCTCGGACAAAGCGGTGAACTGGTGGGTCAGATAGAGGAGGCGGCCGGCCAGGCGTCCGAAACAGCGGTTCGACTCATGCGGCATACAACACAAATGAAGCGCATCAGCCACGAGACACATCTGAAAGCGCTCAACGCCATTGTCAAGGCCGCCGGCCTGGGAGAAAAAGGCTGTACCATCGAGGTGTTGGCAAATGAGATACGAGTTCTTTCGGATGAATCTCAGAATTTTGTACTCGAGGTCGTAAAAATTCACGATTCAATTGTCGCGCTCTCCGCGGCGCTACGGGAAGAATCTTCGGGAGCGGAAAATAGCGGACTTGACGCCCCGGCCATGGGTGACGCCGTGCGGGAAATCTCGCAGGCTTTCGATCAGTTCGGCAAGGGCGCGGCGGATGCCGTCCGGCGGGCCGCTGATTTGCAGAACGCCATCGCGCATATTATGGATGATCTTGAGTTTCTGCCGGCCTTGGCTGCTGAATTTTCAGGCGGCCTTCGGGAGTTGGCGGATCTCGAGCAGCGTTTGAGTCCCTGGGCGGACCAGGATAACAGCGGCAAAAATTTTGATGTGGATGAGTTGGCGGGCCGATACACGATGAGTCATGAGCGGCGCATCCACGAGCGGCACTTTAAAGAGGAAGAAAAAGGGGAAGAAGAGGTGGTCGACGCCACGGTTGAGGCCGGTCCGGAACAGGCCGGCGGCATGGATGATGATGAGCTTGGCGATAATATCGAACTTTTTTAAATTCGCGCGTAAAAGGAGGCGATTATGGAATTAGCGCTGGAACTATCGGGAAATGCCGGTCATCTTGCCATTGCCGGCGATATGACCCTGGCGCGGGCCGGGGAATTGAAGGAGGTTTTGCTGCGGGCAATAAAAGACGTCAACCGCCTGACTATCAACCTGGAGGAGATGACGGGCGCCGATCTCTCCTTCCTACAGCTTATCTGCGCGGCGTACACCAGTTTTAATAAGGAAAATAAGGAGCTTACCATAAGCGGAAAAGAATCAACGGTTGTCGGGCGGCTGTTGAAAGATACCGGTTATTCACGCCACGCCGTTTGCGCTTTGAATGACAAGCAGAAATGTATCTGGACGGGAGGTGTCGGTTGATGGGCAAGGTTATTATGACGGTTGATGATTCGGCCAGTGTGCGACAGATGGTGAATTTTACCCTGGCCGGCGCCGGATATGATGTTGTAGAGGCGGTGGATGGCCGTGACGCGCTGGCGAAACTCAAAGGTGTCAGTGTTAACATGGTGTTAACCGATCTTAATATGCCGAACATGGACGGTATTGAATTGATCCGCGCCATACGGTCCGATGCCGCCAACAGGTTTGTCCCTATCATAATGCTCACCACTGAATCGCAGGCCGCCAAAAAGCAGGAAGGCAAAACCGCCGGCGCCACCGGTTGGATAGTGAAGCCTTTTAAACCTGACAAGCTGCTGGCCGTAGTGAAGAAGGTGGCGGGTTAAAGTGCCGGGCGGCGCAGGGTGGGCGAGGCTCGCCTGCGTGTCAGGCCCGGGAACAGTTACGTTGTGAGGGGGAGTTTTCTCATGGATAAACAAAAAGAGGTATACAGGGAGGAGGCCTACGAGCTTCTGGGCGAACTTGAGACCTCTCTGCTGGAGTTGGAGGAAACACCGGACGATATGGACCTGATCGGCCGTGTTTTTCGGGCGCTGCACACGATCAAGGGATCAGGGGCGATGTTCGGCTTTGACGAGATCGCCGCCTTTACCCACGAAGTCGAGACGGCTTTTGATCTGGTCCGGGATGGAAAAGTTGCCGTGTCCTCTGAACTGGTCAATTTGACACTGGCCGCCCGTGACCGGATCAAGGCGATGCTTGATGATGAGGACGGCGATGAAACCGCCGATGATGATGTTTCACGGAATATTCTTAACTACACCGCTAAGCCCCCAGCTATGCTGGGGAGAATTAAAAAAGCTATGCTA